>JAEZHO010000040.1 GCA_023416545.1 Pseudomonadota bacterium | reverse complement strand
TCGCTCTACAGCGACCTTGCGGATGAACTGGGCTGCGGCTTCTACGATGCGGCCTCGGTCGCAGAGACGACCCCGCTCGACGGCGTGCACCTTGATGCGGCAAATACCCGGGCGCTCGGCAAGGGCCTGGAGCCGATTGTAAGGATGATGGCGGGGATCTGATCCTCTTTGCGAAGGGGATTGACTACGATCAAAGAGAAAGCGGGTGCGAAGGATATGGCTGGTCACATCGATTGATGGACAGAGAGGAACCAGGCCATGTCGAACACCCCTCATGAAATTCACGATGAGTTTCCGGAATATGCGGACAAGATTCATGCGCTGAAGGTCAGCGACGAGCATTTTGCCAGCCTGTTGGAGAGCTATCGCGAGGTCAATCGCGCGATCCACCGGGCCGAAACTGAAGTGGAACCTGTCGGCGACGCGTACATGGAAGACATGCGCAAGCGCCGTATGGTTCTGAAGGATGAAATCTACGGGATGCTGGTCAAGGCGTGACGCCTCGGGACTTCATCCCGCCGGATGGCTCGGCGAATGCCGGGCCTGCCGGGACTACAAGGAGATGAAGGCCCGTGTCCAACGCTTATGACGTCATCATCATCGGCTCCGGCCCCGGCGGCTACATTGCCGCGATACGGGCAGCGCAACTCGGCATGAAGGTCGCCGTCGTCGAACGCGAGCACCTCGCCGGCATCTGCTCCAACTGGGGCTGCATTCCGACGAAGGCCCTCCTGCGGTCCGCCGACGTCATGCACAGCGCCAGCCATGCCGCGGACTACGGCCTCACCCTCGAGGGCTCGATCAAGCCCGACATCAAGGCGATCGTCGCCCGCTCGCGCGGCATCGCGCACCGCATGAACAACGGCGTCGGCTTCCTGTTCAAGAAGAACAAGGTCGACATCATCTGGGGCGAGGCGAAGATCACCAAGCCGGGCGAAGTGGTCGTCGGCAAGATTTCCAAGCCGATCGTGCAGCCGCAGGGCCCGGTGCCGAAGAACACGCTGGGCGAGGGGACCTACACCGCCAGGCACATCATCGTCGCGACGGGCGCCCGCCCGCGCGCCCTGCCGGGCATCGAGCCCGACGGCAAGCTGATCTGGACCTACTTCGAGGCCATGAAGCCTGAGGAAATGCCGAAGTCGCTGCTTGTCATGGGCTCGGGCGCCATCGGCATCGAGTTCGCGAGCTTCTACCGCACCATGGGCGTCGACGTGACCGTCGTCGAGATCATGAGCCAGGTCATGCCTGTGGAGGACGCGGAAATTTCGGCGCTGGCCAAGAAGCAGTTCGAGCGCCAGGGGATGAAGATCCTGCTCGAGGCCAAGGTCGCCAAGGTCGAGAAGGGCGCCAACTCGGTCACGGCCACGATCGAACTCAAGGACGGCAAGACGCAGCAGGTCACCGCCGACCGGATGATCTCGGCCGTCGGCGTCCAGGCCAATATCGAGAACATCGGCCTTGAGGCCGTCGGCGTGAAGACCGAGCGCGGCTTCATCGCCATCGACGGATACGGCAAGACCAATGTCCCCGGCATTTACGCCATCGGCGATGTCGCCGGCCCGCCGCTGCTCGCCCACAAGGCCGAGCACGAGGCCGTCATCTGCATCGAGAAGATCGCGGGCCTGCCGAACGTCCATCCCATGGACAAGGCGAAGATTCCCGGCTGCACCTATTGCAATCCGCAGGTCGCCTCCGTCGGACTGACCGAAGCCAGGGCCAAGGAGCAGGGCAGGGACATCCGCGTCGGCTGCTTCCCCTTCGTCGCCAACGGCAAGGCGATCGCCCTCGGCGAGGACCAGGGCCTGGTCAAGACGATCTTCGACAGGAAGACCGGCGAACTCCTCGGCGCCCACATGGTCGGCGCCGAAGTGACCGAACTCATCCAGGGCTTCGTCGTCGCCATGAACCTCGAAACGACGGAAGAGGACCTGATGCACACCATCTTCCCGCATCCGACCATTTCGGAGACAATGAAGGAAAGTGTGCTCGACGCCTACGGGCGGGCGCTGAACGCCTGATCCCGCATTCGGTGCCGGCTTGTTCCACGAGCCGGCATTCCCCACATGAAAGCTTCTAACGGAGGAATGGCAATGGACGGCGTGGGTTGGTTTGCTGCAATCGTCATCGGTGGCCTGGCGGGCTGGCTTGCCGGCAAGTTCATGGACATGCGCTACGGCCTGTTCATGAACATCTTCATCGGCATCGTCGGCGCCATTCTGGCCAATGCGGTCTTCCAGGGCGCCGACATCCATGTCGCAGACGGATGGCTGGGTTTCCTCGCGACAGGTTTCATCGGCTCCTGTGTTCTGTTATTCCTCGCAAAAATCGCCCGTCGCTGACGGGAGCCGCCGGCGCGGCAAGGGCAGGTAACTGATGGTCACCATTCTCGACAGAACGGCAGCGGAAGAGGTCAAGCGCGTCCGCCACCCGGAAAAGGCGCATCGCCCCGATACCGAGGTGCTGCGCAAGCCGGAATGGATCCGCGTCAAGGCCCCGGTCTCCAAGGGCTACATGGAAACGCGCGAGCTCGTCCGTTCCCACAATCTGGTCACGGTCTGCGAGGAAGCGGGCTGCCCCAATATCGGCGAGTGCTGGGACAAGAAGCACGCGACCTTCATGATCATGGGCGAGATCTGCACCCGCGCCTGCGCCTTCTGCAACGTCATGACGGGACGCCCCAATCCGCTCGATCCGCTCGAGCCGGAAAACGTCGCCAAGGCCGTCAGGCAGATGGGTCTGTCGCACGTGGTCATCACCTCCGTCGACCGCGACGACCTGGACGACGGTGGCGCGGAGCATTTCGAGAAGGTCATCTGGGCGATCCGCGCGGCCTCGCCGACGACGACCATCGAGATCCTGACGCCCGACTTCCTCAAGAAGCCCGGTGCGCTGGAGCGCGTCGTCGCCGCACGGCCGGACGTCTTCAACCACAATCTCGAAACCGTTCCGGGCAACTATCTGACTGTCCGCCCCGGCGCCCGCTATTTCCATTCCATCCGCCTTCTGCAGCGGGTGAAGGAACTCGACCCCACCATGTTCACCAAGTCCGGCATCATGGTCGGCCTCGGCGAGGAGCGGAACGAGGTCCTGCAGCTGATGGACGACCTGCGGACCGCCGACGTCGACTTCATGACCATCGGCCAGTACCTGCAGCCGACGCGCAAGCACCACAAGGTCGAACGCTTCGTCACGCCCGAGGAATTCAAGTCCTACGAGACGATCGCCTATACCAAGGGCTTCCTGATGGTCGCGTCGAGCCCGCTGACCCGCTCCTCCCACCACGCCGGCGACGACTTCGAACGACTGCGCGCCGCGCGCGAGCGCAAGCTCCTGGCTGCTGCCGAGTAGTTCCGGCATCTTGCCTTTTGCAAAAGTCGCGGCGATGCTCGTCGCGGTTTTTTCGTCGGGGCAGCATGAACCATTTGAGCGATATGGCGGAGGCTGCAGCACTGCTGCGACGGGCGAAGCGCGTGCTCGTCATCGGCTGCTCCGGCGGCGGAAAGTCCACCTTGGCGAAGAAGATCGCCGCGCGTTTCGACCTTCCTTACATCTCCATGGACCAGGAGTTCTTCTGGCTGCCCGGATGGGTGGCGCGGCCGATGGCGGAGCAGCGGGCGCTGATTGCCGAGACGGTGGCGCGCGAACGGTGGATCATGGACGGCAACAATGCGGGGAGCTTCGATCTGCGCTTGCCACGCACCGATCTGGTGATCTGGGTCCGCATGCCGCGCATTGTCTGCGTCTACGGTGCTGTCACGCGCTGGCTAAAATGGCTGGGACGAACGCGGCCGGAAATGACACCCGGCTGCAGGGAGAAGATCGATCTCGATTTCCTCCGCTACATCTGGAATTACGACGGCCGTCACGCCCCGTTCGTGTTCCGCGGGCTGGCCGCGCACGGTCCGGACGTGCCGGTGGTCGAACTGAAATCTCGCCGCGAGATGCGTGAACTTCTTGATTCTCTTGGGCGGCAGGCTTAGCTCTCCCCCATGCCCAAGTTCGAGACTCATCGCCCCGTCAAGCATTCCCCCAAGCAGATGTATGATCTGGTCGCCGATGTGGAAAAGTACCCGGAATTCCTTCCGCTCTGCGAGGCCTTGACCGTCCGGTCCCGCAAGGAGCGCGACGGCAAGACGCTGCTGATCGCCGACATGACCGTCGGCTACAAGGCGATCCGCGAAACCTTCACGACCCAGGTTCTTCTCAATCCGGCCGAACAGGCGATCGACGTGAAGTATATCGAGGGTCCGTTCCGCTACCTCGACAACCGCTGGCGTTTCGAGGTTACAGCGGACGGCTGCAAGGTGCATTTCTTCATCGACTACGAATTCAAGAACCGGCTCCTCGGCGCGCTGATGGGATCGATGTTCGACCGCGCCTTCCGCATGTTCGCCGAGGCCTTCGAGACGAGGGCCGACCGGGTCTACGGATAGCATCCGCGGGACGCTTCCGGCCGGTTCGTCGATCCGGCATTCGCTGCGGGCCACAGCCAGGGAGGCGCCGATGCTTCGCGACATGAGTGACACGCTGGCCTTCGTCGAGGTGGTCGAGCGCGGAAGCTTCACGGCCGCCGCCGAGAGCCTGAGGACCTCCAAGGCGCGGGTGAGCAAGAAGGTCCAGGATCTGGAACAGCGGCTGGGCGTCAAGCTGCTTCACCGGACGACGCGAAACATCAGACTGACCGAGGCGGGGTCGGTCTATTTCGAACGCTGCCGGGATCTCGCCCGCCTCATCGGCGATGCCGAGAGCGCCGTCGACCAGGTCCATGGCAGGCCCTCCGGATGGCTGAGGGTGACCGCGCCCCACTGGCTCGCCACCAGGGCACTCGCGCCGCTGCTGGTCGGCTTTCGCGAGGCCTATCCGGACGTCCGGCTGCAACTGCTGCTCGACCACGATATCAAGAACATCGTCCACGAGGACATAGATGTGGCCTGCCGTCTCTGGAACGGCCAGATGCCCGATTCCAGCCTCGCCGCGCGTCGCCTGGCCGAAATCCCGACGGGCCTCTACGCCTCCCGGCGCTACCTCGAAGAGAACGGAGTTCCGCAACATCCCTCCGAACTGAAGGACCACAGCTGCCTCGTGACCCAGCTGTTTTACGGCCGCCAGCGCCACTCCTGGCCGCTGATGAACGGCAGCGAGCTCGCGGATTACCCGATCAACCCGGCGGTCGTCGCGACGGATCCGGAGGCGCTGCTGGCCTTCCTGGTCGCAGGGCATGGCATCCAGCTCACCAACCCCTATCTCGTCCGGGCCGCGGTCGAGGCCGGCGAGGTGGTGCGCATCCTCCCCGAATGGCACGGCCCCGAAGCCACGCTCTATGCGGTGAGGGCGGGCGGACGGGTGCAGCCCCTCAAGGTGAGGGCATTCATAGACTACCTCGCGGAGCACCTCGAGGAGGTGCTCCCCCGGCTCTGAGTTGAGGCCCGGCGGCATTGTAGCCGGATCTTTGACAGCGCGATCAGGATCTTGTGCCTAATCGCCCGGGCCGGCACCGACTACGTTCCCGCCATGCGCTGCCCCGGCCCGGGACGGGCTCGGGACGGGCGGCGAAAACCGTCGAAGGAACTGGTCATGAAAGAGATTACAAGAAGAAGCATCCTGAAGGCTGCCTCCGCGCTGGCGACCGTCGCTGCCATTGGCGGCGCGCCTTCGCTCTCCGGCGCCGCCGCGCCGAAACAGCGCTTCCAGGCGCCCGGCTTCTACCGGATGCCTGTCGGGGATCTGGAGGTCACCGCGCTCCTGGACGGCACCCTGCCGCTTCCGCTCCCGCAGATGTACCGTGACGTCACCGCCGAGGAGGCCGCACGGCTCCTGCGCCAGTCGTTCCGCGACATCCCCACCGAGACCTCCGTCAACGCCTTCCTGGTCAACGACGGCAACCGCCTCGTCCTGATCGATGCGGGAACGGGAAGCTATATGGGCGGCGAGGTCGGGCATCTCGTGTCGAACCTGGAGGCGTCCGGCTACAAGGCGTCCGAGATCGACCACATCATTCTCACCCACGTCCATACCGACCATTCCGGCGGCCTTGTCCGCGACGGCAGGATCGTCTTCGAGAACGCCACCCTTCATGTTCCCGAACGCGAGCTTGCGTTCTGGCTGGATACACCGCCGGGAAACCGTCCCGAAGACGTGGAAAAGGCCATGTTCGCGCAGGCTGAGGAGTGCCTGCGTCCCTACCTGAATGAAGACAGGGTCGTGGCCTTCCGGGCGGACGGGGAGGTGATCCCCGGCTTCCGCTCCATCCTGCGTGCCGGGCACACGCCTGGCCACAGCTCCATCGTCACCACGAGCGGCGGCAGGACAATCGTGTTCTGGGGCGACATCACCCACGGCGACATCGTCCAGTTCAGGGAGCCGGACGTCACCATCGAACTGGATGTCGATCGTGCGGGCGCCGTCCGTTCACGCCACGCGGCCTTCTCCGAGGCGGTCAGGGACGGCTATCTCGTCGCCGGCGCCCACGTCGCCTTCCCCGGGATCGGCAACGTCCTGCAGGACGCGACAGGCTATCGCTGGTTGCCAGTGAATTATTCCGACGGCGAGGCGGGCGTCATCAACTGACCCTGGCTCGGGAAGCACGACCCGCCACGACATGCCGGAAGGGCTGATAAGGAGCGGTTGCGCCGAAAGACAAAGGCCCGGCGAGCCGGAGTGTCTCGACGCGGCCGCCTGGCGCTACCTTGTCAGCCCGTAGCTTTCATCCAGGAGCGTCAGGACCTCCTGCTTCGGGACGGACCCATCGAGGATCACCGTCAGCCAGTGCTCCTTGTTCATGTGATAGGCAGGCCGAAAACCCGGCCTGGCCTTGAGATCATCCACCTTGGCCGGATGGCATTTGATGTCCAGGATGTCGATCTCCTCCTTGCCCTGCAGCCCGACCCGCTCCCGCGGAACGTTCAT
>JAEZHO010000313.1 GCA_023416545.1 Pseudomonadota bacterium | reverse complement strand
AGCCACCCCTAATCATTTGACATGACAGAAACAAATTGGAATATCGGACGTAAATCATCAGGAAAGCTGATATGCGCGTTACGCTTGCCCAGCTGGAAGCATTTTATTGGACCGCAACCTACCATTCGGTAGAGCGAGCAGCCGGTGCGCTCAATATTGCTCAACCCACCGGCTCGTTACGGCTGCGAGGGCTTGAAGATGCTCTCGGCTACAAGCCGCTCCAACGCGTTGGCCGGGGACTGACGCTGACACTGCGTGGACAGACGCTCCTCGATGAATGTCGGACTATATTCTCCAGCATCGAGAAAATTGAAGCTCGACCCTCCACGCGGGAGCTGTCAGGGCCCATCCGACTCGGCTTCGCTGAAGGCTTTGCCATGATTTGCCTTCCACAAATCATGGCGCGTTTGCACTCGGAGTATCCCGAGCTCCAACCCGAACTGATGGTGGCGACGTCCGCCGAGGTGGAGCCCGAGTTGCACGCCCTGCGACTTGATCTCGCGTTTCTCGTCCATCCGACGGAGCGTGAGCAGTTCAAGCTTGTTCCTCTAGGTACTCAGGAGACGTCATGGATCGCGTCATCGAACTTCAACCTGCCATCTATCGTTAGACCCCAGGATATTGTTGCGCTTCCGATAATTTCCAATCCGGCTGGATCCATCAACTACCGGCAAATGATCGGCTGGTTCGCCAGCGCCGGACTGACCCCAAGCCGCATCGATTTCTGCAACAGCGTCTCGATGCTCGCCAATCTGGTCAACAATGGCGTGGGCCTGGGGATCTATCCGAACAAACTGGCGGAAGCCGAACGCGAGGCAGGAAGAGTGACCGTCCTCCAAACGGAACCTCCCATTGCCGACACGCCGATCTTTGCCAAATATCATCGCCAAAGCCGCAAACCCAAGATCGAGGCGGTCCTCAATACGGTGAACTCCGTGCTCGGGGAGCTCGATTACCTGAAATAGATCGGATCGTGGCTGGCAAAGCCTCATGAACGCCAGTCGCCTGGTATAACGCCGAAGCGGAAGCCCGCCCCTGGCTACTGCCCCCCAGCAGCATTCGACGATCTGAAGCCGCTTGGCGTCTCTCCGAATGCTTTCCTAAATTCCCTGGAAAAATGTGCGGCGTCCGAGAAGCCTGTGATCTGGGCGATTTCAGTGATCGAAAGCGATCCGCCCTGAAGAAGATAATGACCGTAGTTAAGTCGCATCGTGCGGAAGGCTTTGCCGAGGGATTGCTTGAGATTTTGCTGAAACAGCCTTTCGAGCTGCCTCATCGAGATCCCGCAATAGCGGGCGATTGCTGCGCTGTTCGGCGGCTGGTCAAGCCTCTGCTCCATAAAGTGTAGGGCCTTGCGCACCCTGGCGTCAGTCCCGTCCGGCGGCAGATGAAAGAAATGTGCCTGGGGCACAGTCGCGGGACGCATGGACGTCAGCATCATGTGCCGCATGACCTGCCGTGAGCGTTCCGCTCCGCAATGGCGGGTTATAAGATAAAGCGCGAGATCTATTGCCGCTGTCGATCCCGCACATGTGATGACATCCCCTTCGTCTACAAAGATGCGGTCCAAGGAAATTCCCGCGGTCGGAAACTGCCTTTTGAAGGCTTCTATGACGTTCCAATGGATGCAGTACTGCCGACCTTTCACGAAGCCCGCCCTGGCGATCGCGAAACTTCCCGTACAAATCCCCAGGAGACCTACACCTGCAGCATGTGCCTGACGAATGAGATGCGTCAATCCCGGGTGCTGCACTTCGTTTTCGTAGCTATTCCCACCGCAGACAGCGAGGTAATCGAACTGCTCCGGTCTCGGCAGTCCCGGTTGGGTGACGACGCTGAGACCGCAACTTGAAGATACGACTTTGCCTATCGAGGAGTAGATTTCCCACGTCACGCGTATCTGCCTGCTTCGTGCGGCATCGTCGGCGGCAAGCCGGAGAGCATCTATGAACCCGGAGAAGGCTGCTAGCGTGAATCGGTCCTGAAGAATAAAGGCCACCCGAAGCTCCACGCCGGTTCCGGATTTATCAAAGACCATTGTTCCTCCGCCAGAAAATGTCGCCTGCATTCAATCATGTGTCATTTCTGTTCAAGGTGATGGGCGACCCGGCTGCTAGGGTCAAGACAAAAGACGGAATGGCGCACGCCATCAAAGCAAATTCGGGAACGTTAGGAGAACCAATGCAAAAGCGTATACTACTCGCATCAGTAGCCATCATCCTGGGTGCCGCTCAGTCCAGCCTGGCGCAAAACTCCACACAGCAGATCACGGTGGCCTATTACGGCGGCAATTGGGGCGAGGCTTTCGATGCCTGTGTCGCCCAGCCATTCACCAAGGCAACAGGGATCAAGGTCGTCGCCGAGATCGGCAACTCCACCACCACCCTGGCAAAGCTGCAGCAACAGGCCGGCAATGCCGTCATCGACGTCGCCTACATGGATGGAGGCATCAGCGAATTGGCTGAAGAAGCGGGCGTGCTCGCTCCGATCGACCTGTCCGGCCTGAAGAATGTAAGTGCCTTGCTCCCTCAGGCAGCGTATAAGAACGGCGACCACGTTTACGCCGTCAGCGCCGGCTTTTATTCACTTGGTCTCATCTACAACACCGATGAAGTGACCGAGAAGCCTGAAACCTGGGAGGAACTCTGGAACGAGGTTCATGCAGGCGCCGTAGCAATCCCCTCTCCGAACAATTCAGCCGGCGTTCCATTCGTCATCTTTCTCGATAGCATCTACGGCGACAAGTCCGAGGGAATGGATGCGACCTTCGCAAAGTTGAAGACGCTGGACTCGGGTCTCCTCTACGATACGTCTGGCGCGGCATCCAATGCCTTCCAATCTCAGGAAGTGACCATCGGCGCACACTTCAATGTGGGTGCGTGGGATTTGATCGACGCAGGACTGCCCATTGGGTTTGCCGTACCCAAGGAAGGGGTCTGGGCAACCGACGCACGAATGCACATCGCAAAGGGAACCAAGAATCCTGAAGCTGCTGCAGCATTTATCGACACGGCCCTGACCAAGGAAGCAGCGAGCTGCCTCGCCGAAAAGCTGTACTTGGGGCCTGCTATCAGCGGCGTCTCCTTGTCGGCTGATATCGAGCAGAAGCTGCCCTGGGGCGAAGGCGGCTCGATCGACAACCTGCTTCTGTTCAATTGGAATGAGGTCAATGCCAAGCGGCCCGCCATTACCGACCGCTGGAACCGCGAAATCGCCAACTGATCCCATGACGCTTCTCGCAATATCAAACCTGTCGAAGACCTTTGGGACCTTCAAGGCTTTGGATAACGTCTCCCTGGATATCAACCAGGGAGAATTTATCTCACTGCTCGGCCCCTCGGGTTGCGGAAAGACCACCCTTTTGAGGCTCATTGGCGGCTTCCTGTCGCCTACGAGCGGCCGCATTGCCATTGGGGGCGAGGATGTGTCGGCGTTGCCGCCCAACAGGCGGCCCTTGAACACGGTCTTCCAGAATTACGCCTTGTTCCCCCACATGACGGTCCTTGAGAACGTTGCCTATGGACCGCGCCGAGCTGGCTGCTCACGTGCTGAGGCTGAGAAGAAAGCTCTCGAGGCTCTCGAAATGGTCGGCCTGGCAGGCATGGCAAAACGAAGCCCGAAGGCGATGTCCGGAGGTCAGCAGCAGCGCGTGTCTCTGGCGCGAGCGGTTGTGAACCGACCGAAGCTTCTTTTGCTTGACGAACCACTCTCCGCTCTTGATCTGCAACTGCGCAAGCGGATGCAGCTGGAGTTGAAGCAGTTGCAGATGCAGCTGGGGATCACATTTATCTTCGTAACGCATGACCAGGACGAAGCGATGGCGATGTCGGATCGTATCGCCGTCATGTCCTCCGGACGGATTGAGCAGGTGGATGAAGCCGCGTCCATCTACCGTCGTCCGAAAACGCGGTTCGTCGCGGATTTCATTGGAGAAGCTAACTTCGTCCCGGTGACAGGCGATCGCCGCGAGCTTGACCTCTCTCAAGGAGCCCGCGGAGTTTTACGGCCCGAGGCGCTGCGTATCTTCACCCGGGCCGAGGACATACCGGAGGGTTGGCTCTCGCTATCCGGCCAGGTCACCGCAATTACCTATGTCGGCGGCCTGTCCAATGTCTACCTGAAAGCAGGCGACCTCGAACTTCATGCACGGCGATACCGGGCCCCGCCTCAGGGGGTCTCCGAAGGCGTCCAGGTTCTCGCCTGTTTCGATCCTGCTGAAGTCCATATTCTTGGTGCGTAGAATGTCTCAGTCGCGCACCACGATCTTATGGCTCCTGGCATTCCCGGTATGCCTGTTAACTGCATTCTTTGTAATGCCGCTTTCTGTCGTCCTGATCTCTTCATTTACGTCTGGAGAGGGCCAGTTCACGTTTGGGCAGTACGGGCGCATCCTGCTGGACAGCTATCACTGGGACGTAATTCTCGTCACGTTCAGGTTGGCTGTGTTGTCGACCTTGATCTGTGTGCTGCTTGGCTATCCCCTCGCTTGGTACCTAGTGCGGATTGTCAAATGGCGTAGCTGGCGCCGGGCATGTGTGATCTTGCTCATTCTCCCCCTGTTTACGTCCAACATTGTCCGCTCATTTGGCTGGATGATACTGCTGGGCCGGACTGGGCTTGTGAACGAATTCCTCGTCAGCTTCGGTTTTGTTGATCGACCCTTGAGGTTTCTGGGAACCGAAACCGGGATCCTGATCGGCCTCGTTTACATCCTGCTGCCGTTCATGGTTCTCACCATCGGAAATGCACTTGCCAAGGTCGACCCTGCGCTGGAGCAGGCCTCACGTGATCTTGGAGCTGGCTCGGCACGAACATTCTTCAGCATCACCTTCCCCCTAACTGCACATGGCGTGCTGGCAGGTGGAATCATCGTTTTCTCCATGGCAATCAGCGCCTACGTCACGCCTGCTCTCCTCTCTGGTGGGAAAGTGACCGTGCTCGCCATGCTTGCGTTCCAACAGTATTCGACGGTTTTTGACTTCAACTATGGCGGAGCCCTGTCGATTACGCTTCTGGTCTTCACGATAGCCCTCATTGGTATCGCATCCTGGTTGGCGAAGCCGCGTACGCCCGAACTGGAGGGCAAATGACATGACAATGGTTGTTCGCCTGATAGCGCTGCTGACACTCGGCTACCTAGTACTTCCTCTCGTCGTCGTCATAGGGGGATCGCTGACCGACACGAGGTTCCTGGCCTTTCCACCGCAAGGCATAACCTTTGAATGGTACAACGTCATTCTGCGAGATCCGACGTATATCAATTCATTCATGATAAGCGCCCTGCTCGCCGCCGCCGCCACGTTGGTAGCGATCCTTGCAGCTGTACCTGCGGCGATTGCCATTTCGCGATACGACTTCAGAGGGAAGGCAATGCTCTCCGCGCTGCTTCTGTCGCCCTTGGTGCTTCCGCATATCGTTTTAGGCGCGGCGCTTCTGCAGTACGGCGCGTCGATAGGACTTATCCAGAACTTTCCAGCGCTGTTTGTCGGTCATACGGTTATTGTGACCCCATTCGTTCTCCGCACCCTTTTGCCCCAGTTTTCCCGGGACCAGGTCTCGCTTGAAGAGGCTTCGCGCGATCTCGGGGCGTCGGCCTGGTCGACCTTCTTCCTGGTCACTCTTCCCCAGATAAGATCCGGCCTGATTTCCGGAGCTATATTTGCCTTCATTACCTCGTTTATCAACGTCGAGCTGTCCATCTTCAACACCACAGCAGAGTTGAACACCATCCCCGTCCAGCTGTTTAACTACGTCCAGTATTCCGTGGACCCTTCAATAGCTGCGGTATCGTCCATCACCATATTGGCTGCCGTTGCCGCCATCATCCTCATCGACTGGCTGATAGGACTTAACTTCTTGTCAGATCAGTAAATCCACCACCCAACACCACAACTAAATAGGAGGCTTTAATGCGCGTTCAGGACGTGTATAACGTAATCTATACTCATACCGAAGGCGAGCCGTTGTGCATTATTCACAGCGGGATCCCTTACCCGGCAGGTTCATCTATCCTTGAGAAGCGCGTTTTTCTTGAGGAGAATTACGACTGGCTGCGCAAGGCCTTGATGCGCGAGCCCCGCGGTCACGCCGACATGTTCGGTGTCTTCCTGACCCCGCCCTCCTCGAGCGACTTCGATGCTGGACTGATCTATATTGACGGCAAAGAGTACTCCCACATGTGCGGTCATGGAACTATTGCCGTTGCGATGGCGATGGTTGCTCACGGCATGGTTCCTCGCTCGCCGGACGGCCTGACCAAGATCCGCTTCGAAACTACCGCGGGACTGGTGGTCGCCGAAGTTGCTCACGAGGGTGATCGCGTTCTTTGGACCCGTTTCGAGAACGTACCAGCCTACGTCGCGGAACAGGATATCGAATTCGAACTTCCCGGCTATGGCCCGTTGAAAGCGGACCTCGTATGGGGCGGAAATTACTTCGGCATCATCGACCTTCGCGGAACCTCCCTGAGAATCGCCCCTGAAAACGGATCTGAATTGTCTCGGATGGGCTTGATCGCGCGTGACGCTATCCGTGCGAAGGTTAAGGTCCAGCATCCGACTGAGGGCCACATCAACAACCTCAATTTCGTGACCTTCTGGCATGAGCCGACCATCGAGGGCTGCCTTTACAAGAACGTTCACGTGTTCTCGGCGGGACAGTTGGATCGCTCTCCCGGCGGCACTGGAACTTCCGCAATGATGGCATATTTCGAGAAGCGCGGTGGCATGGGGCTGAATCAGACCATCAAGTCTGAAGGCCTGCTGGGTTCGGGCGTGTTCGAAGGCTGCCTACTTGGAGAAGTTCAGCTCGGTGCCTTCCGGGGCGTACGCCCAACCGTAAAGGGCACCGCAAGCATCCTGGGAACCGCAACCTGGACCATCGATCGCAACGATCCGGTCGGCGCCGGCTTCATGGTACTCTGACCCTGACGCAGGCATTTCGCTGAAGCGCGAGCAACTACCCTCGAGCAATGCGAAGTGCCTGCTGACGCTCGGTTGGAAAGTTCGTCCCTCCGAACGTCCAATTTTATAAGAGGCGCATGGGGCGAGACCAACTGGAACGCGAGCAACCATTTCGTCTGGACCATTGTCGAGCGACGTACCACCAGGCCCATTGGCCTTTTATTCCTCTTCGTTCGGAAGGACGACGAGGGAGAGATACATTACGGATTGGGCCCTGCCTTCTGGGGGCGTGGGCTTGCCACCGAAGCTGGCTCCGCAATCATGCGATGGGTCGCCGAGCAATCGCACTTGTCCGAGGTTTGCACCATCTGCGCCGCTGACCACCACGCAAGTTGCCGCGTTCTGAAAAAGATCGGATTCGTCCGAAGTCATTTCATGGAAGGAGCGCTGCCGATGAAGGCGACTGGCATAAGGATCGATGGGTGGTCATACATCTGGAAGCGCAAAGGATGACCGCAAAGGGACAGTTCCCAGTTCAGTAGTACCGCGCCGAAAGCAGTTACGGAGCAGCTATGCGACGGGGCCAAGAACTCGAAGGCCTCGTGGATTGAGATTCGAGCCATCTTGCCATCACACCCCGCATCGGCGAGGAATTGGGCTCAATCCACGTGACCTCCTCCGCTAGGTTCATCACTCTCCCCCTCATCCGTGATGGAAAGCTAATTTTCGCTCCGATGGCCTTTTCAATAGGAGGCGGACCGAATAGGTTCCGCTTTCGTTCCAGCAATGGAATTTTGCGGCATCGGCCGGCGGAAGGACCAGCATCACATGACGATCGCGTACCTCGAGAAGCTCAATGATCGTCAGCGCGAAGCGGTTGAACACGGCGTGGGACCTGAAGGTGCCGTCGGCGGGCCGCTGCTGATCATCGCCGGCGCCGGTTCCGGAAAGACCAATACGCTCGCCCATCGGGTCGCGCATCTCATCGTCAACGGGGCCGATCCCCGCCGTATTCTGCTGATGACATTCTCGCGGCGGGCGGCAGCCGAGATGGCGCGCCGCGTGCAGCGGATCTGCCGCCAGGTGCTCGGCGAGAATTCGGCGATCATGACGGATGCCCTTGCCTGGGCGGGCACGTTCCACGGGATCGGCGCGGGGCTTCTGCGCATGTATGCCGAGCAGATCGGCCTTACGGTCGACTTCAGCATCCACGACCGGGAGGATTCCGCCGACCTGATGAACCTCATCCGCCACGAGCTCGGCTTCTCGAAGACGGAAAGCCGCTTCCCGACCAAGGGCACCTGCCTCGCCATCTATTCCCGTGTCGTGAACTCCGAGAGCTCGATCCTCGAGGTGTTGAAATCCTCCTATCCCTGGGCAGTGACATGGGAAGCCCAACTGAAGGAACTGTTCGCGGCCTATGTCGAGGAAAAGCAGGCGCAGAACGTCCTCGATTACGACGATCTCCTCCTCTACTGGGCGCAGATGGTCTCGGATCCGGAGCTTGCGGAGGACATCGGCAGCCGCTTCGATCATGTCCTCGTCGACGAATACCAGGACACCAACCGCCTCCAGGCGTCGATCCTGTTTTCCTTGAAGCCCGCCGGTCGAGGATTGACCGTGGTCGGCGACGACGCCCAGTCGATCTACTCGTTCCGGGCAGCGACCATCCGCAACATCCTCGATTTTCCCAAGGAGTTTTCGCCGAAGCCTGCCGACGTCATCACGCTGGACCGGAACTACCGGTCCACCCAGCCCATCCTGGCCGCCGCAAACGGCGTGATCGATCTTGCCCGCGAGCGCTTCACCAAGAACCTCTGGACCGATCGCCAATCCGATGAGCGCCCCCTGCTGGTCACGGTGAAGGACGAGGCCGACCAGGCGAACTACATCGTGGAACGGGTGCTGGCGAACCGGGAGGTCGGCATCGCGCTGAAGAACCAGGCGGTGCTGTTCCGTTCTTCCAGCCACAGCGGCAGTCTCGAAGTGGAACTCACGCGCCGCAACATCCCCTTCGTGAAGTTCGGCGGGCTGAAGTTCCTCGATTCGGCGCATGTGAAGGACCTGCTGGCCGTGCTGCGCTTCGCCCAGAACCCGCGCGACCGGGTCGCAGGCTTCCGGCTGCTGCAGATGCTGCCGGGCATCGGTCCGCAGACGGCGGCAAAGATGCTCGACGCGATCGCAGCCGATCCGGAGCCGCTCCAGTCGCTGGCGGAAATCCCTCCCCCGCCGAAGAGCGGCGAAAACTGGCCGAATCTCGTGACGCTTCTGTCGGCCCTGCGCAAGGCGGACGCTGGATGGCCGGGCGACATGGCGCTTGCCCGCAACTGGTACGAGCCGCATCTCGACCGGATCCACGAGGATGCCGAGAGCCGGAAGGCCGACCTTCTGCAGCTCGAGCAGATTGCCGGCGGCTATCCGAACCGCGAGCGCTTCCTGACCGAACTGACGCTCGATCCTCCGGATGCCACGAGCGACCAGGCGGGCGTGCCTCTGCTCGACGAGGACT
>JAEZHO010000166.1 GCA_023416545.1 Pseudomonadota bacterium | reverse complement strand
CCGATGTGATCGCCCGGGTCCGCGGGATGGCACTTCGCCGTGCGCCTGAACGGGAAATCCTCCAGCTGGACGAGATCGTGCGCGAATCCTTTCTGTTGCTGCGCCATGAGCTTCAGGCGAAGGGGGTGACCGTCACGCATCACCCTGCGGCAAAGAGGGTGGACGTGTCGGCTGACCGCACTCAGCTGCAACAGATCGTCGTCAACCTCGCGGTGAACGCGGCACAGGCCATGGCAGCCCACTCCGATCGACGGCGCGAGATCCGCGTCAGCACGGACGCCGAGGGGGGCTATGCTCGCTTCTGCATCGAGGATTCGGGACCCGGGATTGCAGAGGACGATCACGACCGCATCTTCCAGAGCTTCTTCACGACCAAGCATGACGGAATGGGGATGGGATTGGCCATCTGCCGCTCCATCGTGGAAAGCCACGGCGGCAGTATCCGTGCGGACAATGAAAGCGTCCTGGGTGGCGCGCGCTTCAGCCTTCTTCTTCCCCATGCAGAACCGGCCGCCTCTTCAACCAACGAAGCATAGGACCTGCCGTCATCGTCACCCGGTCCACCCATGACTTCGGCCCGAAACGAGACGCAGCCACTTATATGAGGCATTCCTTAAGTAACACGTGTGTATAATTGGAGCGGGCTTTGCTTTGCCCTATACCCGGGGGATGACCACCTGCGCAAAAGCGACTGGAGATTCCGTGGGCGAGGCTATCATTTCCATCATCGATGATGACGAGGCCGTCCGCTCTTCACTGGACAGCCTCATGCGCTCCCTTGGCCTGCGGTCGGCGGCATTTGCGTCGGCCGAAGAGTTTCTTCGCTCTGCCCTTTCGTCGAGGCCCGGCTGCGTGATCAGTGACGTGGACCTGCCGGGCGGGATGAACGGGTTCGAACTGGGAGCAAAGCTAGCCGCCGTTTCCAGGCAACCCCTGATCCTGATCAGCGGCCGTTCCGACAAGGATTATGAAGCCAGGGCGCAAAATGTCGGGGCGATCTGTTTTCTGCGGAAGCCGTTCAGCGCCGAGACCCTGATCGCGCGGCTGGCGACCGTCATCACCATCTGATCCTGCCGTCTCAGCGACCAAGCACCTCGGCCAGCCGCGTCAGTTCGATCAGCGACCTGACCTTGAGCTTCTTCATCGCGGCAGCGCGGTGGATCTTCACGGTAACCTCGCTGATCGAGAGCGAGAAGGCGATCTGCTTGCTGAGCTGGCCCTGAACGACGCGTTCGATGACGTCTCTTTCCCGGGGCGTCAGGGCGTCAAATCTCTGCCGGGCATCCTGCTGGCGCTGGACGATCGCCGCGCGCCGGCGGCCTTCCTCCAGGGCGCGACCCACCGCGTCAAGCAGGTCCTGATCCCGGAACGGCTTCTCGATGAAATCGATCGCTCCCGCCTTGATGCCGCGCACGCTCATCGGCACGTCGCCGAAACCGGACACCAGGATTATCGGCAGCGTGTATCCCTGGCTTGTAAGGTGATCCTGGAAATCGAGACCGTTAACGCCCGGCAGCCGGATGTCGAGAATGAGACAGGCCGGTCGATCGACGTGGTGCGCCTCGAGGAACTCCGCCGGGCTTCCATAGCTGTCCACCTCATAGCCGACCGATTGGAGAAGATCCTTGAGCGCGGCGCGCAGACCCTGGTCGTCGTCGATGATATAAACGATCGGAGGCCGGGATAGGGCGTGATCGGTCCTCATGCTTTGGCCTCATCGATAGGAGGCAAAGATATCCCCTTCCGGTCCGCGAGGCAGTATCCTCGCCGGGCATCCGCGACTGGAACCGGATTGTCTTTTATCCCTGAATTCCCCTGCATCCTTACCCCGCAATGCCGCCCCGGCCGACCTCTCGGCGAGAATACCATGAAACCGGTGGCAGAAAAACGTGGCCTCAATCATGCCGGGTCCCCTGCATCGTCATCCCCATCCTCCACAGGGCACCGCTGGCGTCGGACGTGGTGACATGAGGGAGACGGCCGGCAAGTCCCCGCGCGGTTGGCCGCACTGCCCAGTCCACCCCCAGAAGCGATTCCCGCCTACTATGGGATCAGGCGGTTCATACCTTGGCGTGGACGAGCCAAACGCCTGCGTGATCGCAGCGGCGACCTGCGGACGTCATCCTTCCTCGACACCGGTCACCGAGGAAATGACATGCGAGACCTGGATGCGGCCTGCTCGGTCGGGCCACCGCCGATACCGAGGTCCCAAGCTCGAAACGGACGCAAGCCTGCGGATCCCTCTGCAAGCGTGGGCGGGCTCGCCCCCTGGCAGATCGCCCGGATCGTCGATTATGTCGAAAGCAATCTCAGCATCACCATTTCGGTCGCCAGCATGGCAGCCCATGTACAACTGAGCACCAGCCATTTTTCCAGGGCATTCCAGATCAGCTTCAATGACTCTCCCTACAACTATGTACTTCGCCAACGCCTGAACTATTCCCGGACGCTTATGCTGCGCACAGACTATTCGCTGAGCCAGGTCGCGTTGGAGATCGGAATGGCGGATCAGGCCCATTTCACCAATACTTTCAAGCGGTTCTTCGGAGTGACGCCAAGGGCCTGGCGTAAGCAATCCGGGCACTGACCCCGCGACCTTTGCAACCAAAAGTTCTTGTTGTAGTCTTTCCTGGATGCAGGAGGATGGGACGGTGGGTTTTAAAGGGCTGCGGTCTCGGCGTGGGACAGTAATACTCTGAATTTGCAGTAATCGTCCGCATCCGGTCGCGGATAAGGTCACATGGCGCACAATGAATATCCGGAAGAGCGGGACGTGCGGCGATAGCCGGCAATCTCTAGCCCCGCTCTAGTACCGATACGGGTGCGGCCCACACCAGGAGCGCCCCATCGGTGGAACCATCTCACTCTTGCGTCAATTGCAAGGAAGACGCTCGATCCGTGACGAACCGGGCTAGGCCTTCGTCGCTGTGAGCAGCGTAGAATTCTCTGTCGAGGGTACATGGCGGGTAGTGATGTCAGGGTGGCAAGCTTCGGTCCGTTTCGGTTCAATCCGTCTCGGCGACGGCTGATGCGGGATCATCAGGAGGTCCTTCTCGGCACCCGTGCATTCGACATTCTTCAGGCGCTTATCGGAAGTGCCGGACGGAGCCTCACCAACAAGGAACTCATCCAGTTCGCGTGGCCCGGGATCCACGTCGAAGAGGCGAACCTTCGGGTTCACATTTCGAGCCTTCGCAAGACGCTCGGGTGCGGAAAGGACGGCGTCCGCTACATAGAAAACCTCATCGGGCGCGGTTATTGCTTCGTGGCACCCGTGCAGTGGCTCGATGAAGATCCGCCGGCGGCAGCGTCGTCCGGTGCACAAGTATCCGGAGCGCCCGGGAGCGCTTCTCCACCGCCCCCGCTGCGCTCACGCATCATCGGTCGGGAAGCGGAGGTCGCCGATGTCTGCCAGTTGCTGGCAGCGGGCAGGTTCGTCAGCATCGTCGGCCCCGGCGGCCTGGGCAAGACAACCGTTGCACTCGCCACCGCACATCGGCTTCTCGGAAGTGATCTTGCTGCCCAGTTCTTTCTGGACCTTTCCGAGATCAGGGATCCCGGCCTCGTCATACCTGCCCTGGCACGATCCGTTGGCGTGGCAACCGGCCGGCAACCTTCTGAAGCACTGCTTCTCTCCCATCTGAGGGGCCAACGCGCGCTCCTGGTTCTGGACAGTTGCGAGCATCTCGCCGACGCCATGGCCGAACTCGCCCAAAGCCTCTGGGACCATCTCCCCGAGCTTCATATTCTCGTCACCAGCAGGGAAGCGCTTCGAATTGACTGCGAGCGGATTTTCCATCTCTCCGCGCTTGCCGTTCCGACCGGGGACAGCGAACTGGGAGCGTTAAGGGCCTCGCCTGCGGTGGAGATGTTCTTCGACAAGGTGTCATCAAGCGGATTTCGCGGCGAGTTAGCGGCCGAGGATCTTGCCATCGTGGGAGACATTTGCCGACGCCTTGATGGAATACCGCTTGCGATCGAGCTTGTCGCGAGCCACGCCTCGACCTTCGGCTTTTCAGGCCTGCTGACGCTACTCGGCGAAAGACACAGCCTCAGACTGGAGGGGAAGCGAAATGCCGCTCTTCGCCATCAGACCCTCGAGACCATGCTGGATTGGAGCTACGATCTCCTTTCCATGACCGATCGTGACGTGCTTATGTACCTGTCAGCCTTCGTCGGCGACTTCACGCTCGATGCCGCGCAATTCGTGGCCACAAACGACACGCGCGACATCTTCGCGGTATCGAACGCCATCACCCGGCTTGTGAACAAATCCCTCCTCACGGCATCCGCCAAAGGCAGCCTGACTTGTTTCCGTCTGCTCGACACCACGCGCGAATATGCGCAGGAAAAGCTAATGGCCTCCGGCGCCGCATGTGATGCCTACGAAAAACATGCCGCCTATTATCTGGCACGGCTGGGTGGGACCGGTTCAGGAGGCGCTTTCACCCGGAAGGATTTCTCCTCCTACATGGCGGACGTCCCCAACATCCGGCTTGCCCTGGAAAGGGCGGCGGCGGCCCCGGACCATCCGTGTCTGGCACGGCTCTGCGCGGCATCGGTGCCCGTTTTTGTCGGACTTGGCCTGCTCACGGAGTGCGGGAAGTGGTGTGCCCATGTCCTCGCCCGGTCGGGCCCTGCTCTCGACGATCCGTTGGAGCTTTCGATCCAGGAGGGGCTGGCGATCGCCAGCATGTTCACGAACGGCAACCACGATACCGTCCGTAGCGCCATCTCAAGGGGCCTGGAGCTTGCGGAACGGAGCGGCCAGTTCGAGAGAACGCTCCATCTGCTGTCGGGCCAGCACATATTCTTTACCCGCATCGGGGACTTCCGGGCTGCGCTGGAATGCGCCGAGCACTGCTTGAGAGTATGCCGGGCTGAGGGT
>JAEZHO010000115.1 GCA_023416545.1 Pseudomonadota bacterium | reverse complement strand
GGGCGGGCTTGCTCCCGTTGGACCTCATGGATCGCATCAGAATTCGCGGCGGCAACAAGCTCAATGGCGTCATCCCGATCTCCGGCGCCAAGAATGCGGCACTCCCGCTGATGATCGCGTCGCTTTTGACCAGCGACACGCTCACGCTGGAAAACGTCCCGCATCTCGCCGACGTGGAGCAGCTTCTGCGCATCCTCGGCAATCATGGCGTCGACGTCATGGTCAACGGACGGCGCGAATGCCAGACGGAAGGCTATTCGCGCACGATCCAGTTCACCTGCAGGACCATCGTCGACACGACCGCTCCCTATGAACTGGTTTCCAAGATGCGCGCCAGCTTCTGGGTCATCGGGCCGCTTCTGGCGCGCGCCGGCACGGCGCGTGTCTCGCTGCCGGGCGGCTGCGCCATCGGCACGCGGCCCGTCGACCTCTTCCTCGAGGGCCTCCAGGCGCTCGGGGCGATCATCGAGATCGACGGCGGCTATGTGAACGCGACGGCGCCCTCCGGTGGGCTCGTCGGCGGTCACTACACCTTCCCCAAGGTCTCCGTCGGCGCGACCCACGTGCTGATGATGGCGGCGACGCTTGCGAACGGCACCACCGTCATCGAGAACGCGGCCCGCGAGCCCGAGGTCGTCGACCTGGCGGAATGCCTATCCGCCATGGGCGCGAAGATTTCCGGCGCCGGAACCGGCACGATCACGATCGAGGGCGTGACCTCGCTGCACGGCGCGCGCCACCGCGTGCTTCCCGACCGCATCGAGACCGGCACCTATGCCATGGCGGTCGCAATGACCGGCGGCGACGTGACGCTCGAGGGGACGCGTGCCGACCTCCTGGACAATGCGCTCGAGACCCTGCGCATGGCCGGGGCGGAAATCACCGAGACCGAAAGCGGTCTCAGGGTGGTTCGCAACGGCAACGGCATCCAGCCGGTCGATATCGTCACGGAACCCTTCCCGGGCTTCCCCACCGACCTGCAGGCGCAATTCATGGCGCTGATGACGCGCTCCTCCGGCGTTTCACACATCACGGAGACCATTTTCGAGAACCGCTTCATGCACGTCCAGGAACTGGCGCGTCTCGGCGCACGCATCTCGCTGTCCGGCCAGATGGCGCGGATCGAGGGCGTCGACCGGCTGCGGGGCGCGCCGGTGATGGCGACGGATCTCCGGGCGTCGGTATCGCTGGTCATCGGTGGCCTGGCGGCCGAGGGCGAAACCATGGTCAATCGCGTCTACCACCTCGATCGCGGCTTCGAGAGGCTTGAGGAAAAGCTGACCCGTTGCGGCGCCGAGGTCGAGAGGGTCAGCGACTAAGGTCACGCTGGCGTTGCAGGACGCGCCGCGTCATCCTATCTCCAGCGCCGGAGGACAACGCGCCGCGCGCGCCGTGGATGGAATGGAAACATGGCCGATCTCAAGCTTCTTGCCCTCGATCAGGATGATCTCGGCATCATCTCCGCCCATATGCAGGACAGCGTCTTTCGCGCGGTCGAGCTCAGTTATGACGCGCGACATCGGGATTTCACCGCCGTGGTCAACCGCTTCGTCTGGGAAGAGGCCGATCGCGGCCGGAAGGGCTACGAGCGCCGCCGGTCGGTCATCTCGTTCAAGCGCGTCGAGGCGGTCCGGTCGCTCGGCGTCAATCGGACCGATAAGGAGGCCGTCTACTGCCTGCTGGCGATCCGGTTCGAACCGAAGGGCCAGGGACCGGATGGCACGATCGAATTGACGCTTGCGGGCGGCGCAGCCATCAGCCTCGACGTCGAATGCATCGAGGTGCAGATGATGGACACGGGCGGTGCCTGGTCGACCGATCGCCTCCCGGCGCATCCGGACGATTGAGGCACCAAATTCAAAAGGTACCAAGGGGACGTAAGAAAGTGGCAATCTGGCTGGATCAGCGATCCGAGGATTTCGAAGCGCGGTTTTCCGCCTTTCTCTCGACGAAGCGGGAAGTGTCCGACGATGTCAACGCGGTGGTTCGCGATATCATCGACGACGTGCGCCGGCGTGGAGACGCAGCACTCATCGACTATTCCGCTCGTTTTGACGCGGTGGATCTGGATGCGGTCGGGCTGCGGGTCACGGATGCCGACATCGATGCGGCGATTGCGGTCACCGATCCCGAGGTTCTGGACGCCCTGAAGCTGGCGGCCGAACGCATCGAAAAGCATCACGCCCGGCAGATGCCGAAGGACGACATCTACGAGGATGCGCTGGGCGTCGGTCTCGGTTCCCGCTGGACTGCGATCGAGGCGGTCGGGCTCTATGTGCCGGGTGGCACCGCCAGCTATCCGAGTTCCGTGCTGATGAACGCATTGCCCGCCAAGGTGGCCGGCGTGCCGCGGGTAGTCATGGTCGTTCCGGCAAGCGGCGGAGCGATCAATCCGACGGTGCTTGCCGCGGCCCGCATCGCCGGCGTCACGGAAATCTACCGCGTCGGCGGCGCTCAGGCGGTGGCCGCCCTGGCCTACGGGACCGAGACCATCGCGCCCGTCGCCAAGATCGTCGGCCCGGGCAATGCCTATGTCGCTGCCGCCAAGCGGCAGGTCTTCGGGCAGGTGGGGATCGACATGATCGCCGGTCCCTCGGAAGTCCTGGTCATCGCCGACAGCGAGAACGATCCGGACTGGATTGCTGCCGACCTGCTGGCCCAGGCCGAGCACGACGAAGGCGCCCAGTCGATCCTGATCACCGACGACCGCGATTTCGGCGAAGCCGTGGAACAGGCCGTCGAGCGCCAGCTTAAAAGCCTGTCGCGAACCGCGACCGCGGCGAAGAGTTGGGCCGACTTCGGGGCGATCATCCTCGTGGGCGACCTTTCCGCCTCCGTGCCCCTGGCGGACCGCATCGCCGCCGAACACCTGGAACTCGCCGTCGCCGAGCCGGATGCGCTGCTGAACCGGATCCGCAATGCCGGGGCGATCTTCGTCGGCCGCCACACGCCGGAAGTGATCGGTGACTATGTGGGCGGCTCGAACCATGTGCTGCCGACGGCGCGGTCTGCCCGCTTCTCCTCCGGCCTTTCCGTGCTCGACTACGTCAAGCGCACCTCCATTCTTCGCCTCGGTCCCGACCAGCTTGCGGCCCTGGCGCCCGCGGCGATAACGCTCGCGAATTCCGAAGGGCTGGACGCCCACGCTCGGTCGGTGTCGATCCGGCTCAATCGCGGGGGATGAGCATGGGGAGGGGCGATTTCCGGCTTTCCGATGTCGTCCTGGACGAATCCATCGGGCGCTCCACGCCGGATGTCGAGCATGAGCGGGCCGTTGCCATCTTCGACCTGGTCGAGGAGAACTCGTTCGAGCCGGTCGGGCATTCGGGCGGCCCCTACCACCTCAAGCTTTCGCTGGTGGACTCCAAGCTGGTCCTCACGATCACCACGGAAGGCGGGGCGGATGTCGCGACGCACATCCTGTCGCTGACGCCCTTCCGGCGGATCATCAAGGACTACTTCATGATCTGCGAGAGCTACTACGAGGCGATCCGCTCGGCCACGCCAAGCCGCATCGAATCGATCGACATGGGTCGGCGGGGCATCCACAACGAAGGATCGCAGACCCTGCTGGACCGCCTGGACGGCAAGGTGCGGGTGGATTTCGACACTGCCAGGCGGCTGTTCACGCTGGTCTGCGTCCTCTACTGGCGCGGATGATGCCGATGGGCGGCGTGCCTGACGCGAACGGCAATGCGAAGGGGCCGGGCGCGATCCTTTTCATGTGCGGCTGGAACGCCATCCGCTCGCCGATGGCCGAGGCCATTGCAAAGCGGCTCCTGCCTTCCGATATCTATGTGCAGTCGGCAGGCGTGCGATCCGGCGAGGCCGATCCCTTCGTGGACGTCGTGCTGGACGAGATCGGCCTTTCGATCTCCCGCCACCAGCCGCGCACCCTCGATGATCTCGAGGACGACTATTTCGACGTCATCATCACGCTGACGCCCGAGGCCCATCACGCCGCGCTTGAGCTGACGCGCTCCAATGCGGTGGACGTCATCTACTGGCCGACCATGGACCCGACAGCGGCGACCGGCTCGCGCGAGCAGCGGCTCGACGCCTACCGGGCGGTGAGGGATCACCTCTGGAAGCGGATCGCCGAAGGCTTCGCCGGGCTGCGCAGGCCTCTGCCGGACGGGGGATGAGGCCCGAAAGAGAAAGGGAAATTATGCGAGTTCACAAAGCGAACGCGATTGTGTAGTTTCCGCCCAAATTTTGCGGGACGGCTTGAGGCCGTGCCCATCAAAAATCAACTGACAGGAAGATAATCCGTAGATGGCTAAAGAAGAAGTCCTCGAGTTCCCGGGCGTCGTGACCGAATTGCTGCCGAACGCGACGTTCCGCGTGAAGCTCGAAAACGAACACGAGATCATCGCCCATACTGCCGGCCGCATGCGCAAGAACCGCATCCGCGTTCTCGCCGGCGACAAGGTGCTGGTGGAGATGACCCCCTACGACCTGACCAAGGGCCGTATCACCTACCGCTTCAAGTAATCCAGGCGGCAGCACGGCAGGCCCATGGCGTCAGAACAGAAACTCATCCTGGCCTCAGGATCTCCGCGTCGTCTGGAC
>JAEZHO010000008.1 GCA_023416545.1 Pseudomonadota bacterium | reverse complement strand
CAGGGCTCCGCTCCCCGCAAGCGAGGTTGCCCAACCGCAGGACTACAATGCGGCTCTCCTCAAGCTGGTCGGTTCTCCGAACCAGGCAAGCCGCCGCTGGGTCTGGGAGCAGTACGACACCTTTATCCAGGGCAATTCCCTGCAGCGCCCGGGTGGCGACGCGGGCGTCGTCCGGGTCGACGGCCATCCCACCAAGGCGCTCGCCTTCTCATCCGACGTGACGCCCCGTTACGTGGAAGCGGACCCCGTCGAGGGCGGCAGGCAGGCGGTCGCCGAATGCTGGCGCAACATCACCGCGACCGGCGCCGAACCCCTGGCCGCGACGGACAACCTCAATTTCGGCAATCCGGAAAAGCCCGAGATCATGGGTCAGCTCGTCGGTGCGATCCAGGGCATCGGCGAAGCATGCCGCGCCCTCGACTTCCCGATCGTCTCGGGCAATGTCTCCCTCTATAACGAGACGAATGGTGTCGCGATCCTTCCCACCCCGACCATCGCCGGCGTCGGACTGCTGCCTGACTGGTCGAAAATGGCCCGCATCGGCGACATGCGGGACGGCGATGTGCTGATCATGATCGGCACGGACGGCACGCATCTCGGCCAGTCGATCTACCTGCGGGACGTCCTCGGCTCGACGGAAGGTCCCGCCCCGTCGGTCGATCTTAGCGCTGAACGTCGAAACGGCGAACTCGTTCGCGCTCTCATCCGCAACGGCCAGGTATCGGCCTGCCACGACATCTCCGACGGCGGCCTCCTGCTGGCGCTTGCGGAAATGTCCATGGCCGCGACGAAGGGCATGACCGTCACGCTCAAGGACCAGCGCGGCCCCGCGCATGCACTCCTGTTCGGCGAGGACCAGGCCCGTTACGTCCTGGCGGTTCCCGCCGATCTTGCCGATTTCGTCGAGGCCAGCGCCGAAAGCGCCGGCGTTCCCTTCCGCAAGCTGGGCAAGGCGGGCGGCGACCGTCTTCTCGTCGACGACCTCGTGAACGTCGGTGTGAGCGAACTTGTAAACACCAACGAAAGCTGGTTCCCGGGCTACATGGGCTGATCGTTCAGTTCTTGCCGTCTTTGACCGCCGCCACCGTTTTTGGCACTCTCGCGGCAGGCTACGAGTCAGCTGGTTGTAATAACGAGAAGGAATACATCATGCCCATGAAGCCGGGAGACATCGAAGACATGATCAAGGCGGGAATTCCCGGCGCCAAGGTCACCATTCGGGATTTGGCGGGCGATGGCGACCATTACGCGGCCGAAGTGGTCGCCGAGGCTTTCCGCGGCAAGACGCGCGTGCAGCAGCACCAGATGGTCTACGACGCGCTCAAGGGGCACATGGGCGGAACCTTGCACGCGCTGGCCCTGCAGACCTCCGCACCGGAGTAATCCCGCTTACGCCTTTCCGTGCGACGCCGCTTCCGACCCATCAACCGAATTGATCGGATCGATCCGGTGCCGGCGCTGGTATTTGCGCCGACGCGTGCTATCTAAGCGTTATACGATCCGGGCCTTGAACCCGGCAGCTAAGGACATCGACATGAGTGGCATTAACGAGTTCATCGACAACGAGGTGAAGACGAACGACGTGGTTCTCTTCATGAAGGGCACCCCGCAGTTTCCGCAGTGTGGCTTCTCGGGCCAGGTCGTGCAGATCCTCGATTACCTCGGTCTCGACTACAAGGGCATCAATGTCCTCGCCGACCAGGAAATCCGCGAGGGCATCAAGCAGTATTCGAACTGGCCGACCATCCCCCAGCTCTACGTCAAGGGTGAGTTCGTCGGCGGCTGCGACATCGTGCGCGAGATGTTCCAGTCCGGCGAACTGCAGAGCCATCTGCAGGAAAACGGCATCAGCACGCGCGGCGCTGCCTAGGCGCCATCCGTCTATTACACACCGATTTATTTCAGAGGCGCCGCCTACGCGGCGCTTTCTCGTTCTATGGATTTTTTGAAGTGACGACAAAACCACTCTCGTCTACCGAGCGCCTGGGCGGAATGGGCCGGATCGAATTCATCGGCCTTATGGCCATGCTCATGGCCCTCAACGCGCTTGCGATCGATATCATGCTGCCGGGCCTGCAGCAGATAGGTGCGGCTCTCGGCGTCGAGAACGAAAACCACCGGCAATATGTCGTGTCGGCCTATCTTTTCGGGTTCGGCCTCGCGCAGCTTGCCTACGGACCGATCTCGGACCGTTTCGGCCGCCGCAAGCCGATGCTGTTCGGCCTCGCCGTCTATGTCATCTCCTCGCTCGCTGTCGTCGCCGTGCCGTCCTTCGCGGGCCTGCTCGTGCTTCGCGTCATCCAGGGGATCGGCTCGGCCGCCATGCGCGTCATCACGATTTCGATTGTCCGCGACATCTACGGCGGACGGGCCATGGCCGAGGTCATGTCCCTCATCATGATGGTGTTCATGATCGTTCCGGTCATCGCGCCGGGAACCGGACAGATCATCCTTCTCTTCGGCGACTGGCACCTGATCTTCGTCTTCATGGCCGTCGTTGCGCTTGCCGTCGCCGCCTGGATGTATTTCCGCCTGCCGGAGACGCTGCATGAGGAGGATGTCCGCCCGTTCACGGTCGCCTCCGTGCTCGGCGGCTTCCGGATCGTCCTCACCAACCGGGTCGCGCTCTGCTACACGATCGCCAGCATGTTCATCTTCGGCGCCCTGTTCGGCTTCATCAATTCCGCCCAGCAGATCTATGTCGGCATTTACGGGCTCGGGGTCTGGTTCTCCGCAGCCTTCGCGGCCGTCGCGGTCTTCATGGCCTTCTCGTCCTTCGTCAATGCCCGGCTTGTCGGCCGCTTCGGCATGCGCGGCCTCTCGCACGCCTCGCTGCTCGGCTTCGTCGCGGTGACCGGCGTGTGGCTGCTCCTGCAAATCCTGGGCCCGCAGCCCATGCCGTTTGCGCTCTTCCTCGCGTTCTTCGCACTGGCGATGTTCCAGTTCGGCTGGATCGGCTCGAACTTCAACTCGCTGGCGATGGAACCGCTCGGACACGTGGCCGGAACGGCGTCCTCCGTGCTCGGCTTCATGGGCACGATCGGCGGCGGCCTGATCGGTGCCCTGATCGGCCAGGCCTTCGACGGGACCGCCCTGCCCATGGTGGCCGGCTTCTTCGCGGTCTCCCTGGTGGGCCTCGTCTTCGTGCTGATCGGGGAAAAAGGCCGGCTTTTCCGGGCCCAGAACCCGCGCGTCTGATCTCGACATCACGCATGAAAAAGGGGCCGGAAGGCCCCTTTTTCGCTTAGAGTTCCAGGATTTCCCGGCGCAGCATCTGCCAACTGTCCTTGTCCGTCGCGACCAGCAGTCCCCCGTCGACATGATGCGGGAGATAGGCGGATCCATCGAACCGCGCGGCATAGCCACCGGCTTCCTGTGCTACGAGCGTTCCCGCCAGGTGGTCCCAGGGCATCAGCTTGTTGTACATCACGAAGTGGACATGCCCGCCGCCGAAGGTGCGGTATTCGTGCGCGGCACAACGGTAGCTGGCGACGAAGCGCACCTTGGCGAGGTTGCCGAGGACCCGCTCCCGCACATCGCCGTAGAAGTAACCCGCCGATGCCATCCCGACCATGCTTTCGATCGATGCCGGCGCGGCAACAGACAAGCGCTTGGCCTCGCCGTCGGGACGCCGCAGATAGGCGCCCGCGCCCTTTTCCGCAATCACCCAGTCGTCGCCCATCGGGTCGTA
>JAEZHO010000419.1 GCA_023416545.1 Pseudomonadota bacterium | reverse complement strand
CACGACCGCACTGGCACGCCAGCTGGAGCGCGTCTGGACGGAAGCCTTCAAGCCCTTCGACCTCACTCCGTCGCAGGCCTTCACCCTGCGCGCCATCCTGCAGAGGCCCGGAATGCTTCACAGCGAGCTGGCCGTCGCCCTGAAGATTGCGCGGGCAACGGCAACCCGGGCGGTGGATGGCCTTGTGGCGCGCGGCCTCGTCGAGCGTCGAGCGACCAAGAACGATGGCCGGGAATCCGAAATATATCCGACCGCCGAGGGGATTGCCCTTGCGGACGGCTTGAATGCTGCAAGCGGAAAGGTGACGGCGCGGCTGAAGGACGAGCTCGGCACGGACCTGTTTGGCGATTTCGTACGGCAGGCGCGGTCCATCGGCGGACGCCTGCCTTGATGCAAACCCATATAGTTGCATTGCTAACCAGTGGAGAAAGAGTATGCCGATCCTGAATGTGAAAGTCAGTGGCGAACGCTCTGACGAAATGACCCGCGCCATTTCAACGCTTCTGGGCGAGTTGACGCAGCGCATCCTCGGCAAGTCCCCGGCAGTCACGGCGATCGCCATCGACTATGTCGATCCGCGCGACTGGATCGTCGGCGGCAGCACCCTTGCCGAACAGGGCAAATCGAGCGTCTATTTCGATATCAAGATTACCGACGAGACGAATACGAAAAGCGAGAAGGCCGCCTATATCCAGGCGGCCTTCGAAGGGTTCGAGCGCCTCCTCGGCAACCTACACGAGGAAAGCTACATCTATGTCGAGGATGTGCGCGCCGCTACCTATGGCTACGGCGGCAAGACGCAGGAATGGCGATACCAGCGCGCCGGCTAGGCGCGCAGGCTGCCCCCGGTCGCCTTTTCGACATTGGCGACGATCTTCGCCGTCAGCGCCTCGAAGTCCTCGTCGGTGAGCGTCTTTTCGACCGGCTGGATCAACACCTCGATCGCCACGGACTTGCGCCCCTCGCCGAGCGACGCACCCTCGAAGATGTCGAAGACGTTGACGCCGGTGATCAGCTTGCGGTCGGCGCTCGTGGCCGCCTTCACGACCGCGCCTGCCTCGACATCCGAGCCGACGACGAAGGCGAAGTCGCGCTTCACCATCTGGAAGGGCGAAAGCTCGAGCGGCGGCTTGGTACGGGTTGCCTTCTTCTTCGGCTCCGGCATGGCATCGATATAGACCTCGAAGCCGCAAAGTGCGCCGGAGACGTCGAGCGCTCCCAGAGTCTTCGGATGGAATTCACCGAAATAGCCGAGAACCACCTTGGGGCCCATCTTGATCGTCCCGGAACGGCCCGGATGGTACCAGGCAGGCGCGCCCTTCTCGATCTGGACGTTGCCCATGGGAAGGCCGCAGGCTTCCAGGACGGCCAGCGCGTCGGCCTTGGCGTCGAAGACGTCAACCGCCTTGCCGCCGCCGCGTGTCGCATTCGACCACAGCCGGCCGGCGCCGGCGATCGACGCCGTGCCGCGGCGAACACCCCCGGCAACGCGGCGCTGGCCTTCCGGCGCGTCGCTCTCATAGGTGCCGGAGACCTCGAAGATCGCCACGTCGCCATAGCCCTTGTCGGCATTGCGCTGGGCCGCCGTCAGCAGGCCGGGCAGAAGCGAAGGCCGCATGTCGGACATGTCGGAGGCGATCGGATTGGCGAGCTTGAGGCGTGGCGAGCCGCCGCCGAAGAGCTTTGCCTGCTCCTCGGAGATGAAGGACCATGTCACTGCCTCCAGCATGCCGCGTGCCGCAAGCGCCCGGCGGGCGGTACGGCTGCGGACCTGCAGCGTCGTCAGGATGCGGCCATTGACCGTGCCGAGGCTTTCGATCGGCTCCGGCAGGATCTGGTCTACCCCGTGGATGCGCATGACCTCTTCCACGAGATCCGCCTTGCCGTCGATGTCGGGACGCCAGGAGGGCACGGTGACCGACAGGCGGCCGCCCTCGCCCTTCACCGCAAAGCCCAGACGCGCAAGGATCTCGCGGCACTCTTCTGCCGTGACGTCGAGGCCGGTGAGGCGCTTGACCTCGGACGTCGGAAAATCGATCACCTTGGGTTCGAAGCCCTTGTAGCCGACAACCCTCGCTTCAGCCGGCGTGCCGCCGCAGGCCTCGAGCACCAGTTGCGTGGTGCGCTCCAGGCCGGGGATCATGTATTCGGGGTCGACGCCGCGTTCGAAGCGGTAGCGGGCATCGGTGATGATGCCGAGCGCGCGTCCGGACTTGGCGATGTTGATCGGGTCCCAAAGCGCCGATTCGATCAGCACGTCGGTCGTCGTCTCGTCGCAGCCGGAATGCTCGCCGCCCATGATGCCGCCGATCGATTCCACACCGTTCTCGTCGGCGATGACGACGTTGTTGGGCGTGAGCTTGTACTCCCGCTGGTCGAGCGCGAGCACGGTCTCGCCGGCCAGTGCGCGGCGCACGGTCAGGTCGCCCTTCACCTTGGCGGCGTCGAAGACGTGCATCGGCCGACCCTGGTCGAAGGTCATGTAGTTGGTGATGTCGACCAGCGCGTTGATGGGCCGCAGGCCGATCGCCTTCAGGCGCTGCTGCATCCAGGCGGGGCTCGGACCGTTGCGCACACCCCGCACGAGGCGAAGCGCAAAGCCGGGGCAAAGGCGCTCGTCGTCGAGCACGATCCTGACATCCACCGGCGTCTCGCCCTCGGCCGTGAACGCGGGCACCGGATGCTGCTTCAGGGTTCCGAGACCGGAGGCGGCGAGATCGCGCGCAATCCCGTGGATCGAGGTGCAGTCCGGCCGGTTCGGCGTCAGGTTGATCTCGATGACCGGATCGTCCAGCCCGGCATAGGTCGCGAAGGGCGTGCCGACGGGTGCATCCACCGGAAGGTCGATGATGCCGTCGTGGCTGTCGGAAATGTCGAGTTCCTTCTCGGAGCACATCATGCCGTGGCTTTCGACGCCGCGGATATTGCCGACGGAGAGCGTCACGTCGATGCCGGGAACATAGGTGCCCGGGCGCGCGAGAGCGCCGACCAGGCCCGCACGGGCGTTCGGGGCGCCGCAGACCACCTGCACCGGCTTGCCGTCTCCGGCATCAACCATCAGCACCTTCAGCCGGTCGGCCTGGGGGTGCTGTTCCGCCGAGAGAACCTTGGCGATAACGAAGGGCTTGTAAGCCGCCTTGTCGTCGACGTCCTCGACCTCGAGTCCGATCGCCGTCAGCCGCTCGCAGATCTCGTCCAGGGTGGCGTCGGTCTCGAGATGATCCTTGAGCCAGGAGAGCGTGAATTTCATAGTGTCTGTCCTCCCCTTACGCGCTCAGGCCGCCGAACAGCGTCGGCATGTCGAGCGGGCGGAAGCCGTAGTGGTTCATCCAGCGGACGTCGGCGTTGAAGAAGTCGCGAAGGTCCGGCATGCCGTATTTCAGCATGGCTATGCGGTCGAGGCCCATGCCCCAAGCAAAGCCCTGGTACTCGTCGGGGTCCAGCCCCCCGGCACGAAGCACGTTCGGGTGAACCATGCCGCAGCCGAGGATCTCCATCCAGTCGGAGCCCTCGCCGAACTTCACGATCGGGCCGGAGCGGTCGCACTGGATGTCGACCTCGAAGCTCGGCTCGGTGAAGGGGAAGAAGGACGGGCGGAAGCGCATGGTGACGCTATCCACCTCGAAGAAGCTCTTGCAGAACTCCTCCAGAATCCACCGCATGTGGCCGACATGGCTCTTCTTGTCGACGACCAGTCCCTCGACCTGATGAAACATCGGCGAGTGCGTCGCGTCCGAATCCTGACGATAGGTCTTGCCGGGGATAACGATGCGGATCGGCGGCTTCTGCGCTTCCATCGTGCGCACCTGGACCGGCGAGGTGTGGGTGCGCAGCACCTTGCGCTCGCCATTCTCGTCGGCCTGTAAGAAGAAGGTGTCGTGCATCTCGCGCGCCGGGTGACCTTCCGGGAAGTTCAGCGCCGTGAAATTATAGTAGTCGGTCTCGATGTCCGGACCTTCTGCAATCGAGAAGCCCATGTCCGCGAAGACGGCGGTGATCTCGTCCACGATCTGGCTGATCGGATGGATGCGACCCCGCTCCGCGGGGGAGGAACGTACCGGCAGCGACACGTCCACCGTCTCGGCCTTCAGGCGCGCCTCGATTGCCGCATCCTTCAGCACGGTCTTGCGGGTGTTGATCGCCTCGGCGATCTCGTTCTTCAGCGCGTTGATCGCCGCGCCCCGCGTCTGGCGCTCCTCGGCGCTCATGGCACCCAGCGTCTTCAGGAGTTCGGAAACCGACCCCTTCTTGCCGAGCGCGTTGACGCGAACCGCTTCGATCGCCGGTTCGTCGCCTGCCGCGGCGATTTCCGCGAGGAGCGATGTTTTCAGGTTTTCCAGATCGGACATGGTTTCTTCCGTGTGATGCTCGGCGCCGTTGTCAACGTCGCGTCCTGACGGGCAAAAGAAAAACCCGCGCCAGCCCAGACCAGCGCGGGTTTCCCAAAAACTATGAAGCTCGTGAGCCTGGGAAGCGCTGGTTACTTGACCGCGCTTTCAAACTCGTTGGCAGTGCCGTTTTCCTTGAGGTACTCGAGAGCCTTCTTTGAAGCGTCGACGAGTGCACCGAAGGCAGCCGGCTCATGGATGGCCATGTCGGACAGAACCTTGCGGTCGACCTCGATGCCAGCCTTGTTGAGGCCGTCGATGAAGCGGCCGTAGGTCAGGCCGGATTCGCGGACGGCAGCGTTGATGCGTTGGATCCACAGGGCGCGGAAGTTCCGCTTCTTCGCCCGGCGGTCGCGGGTCGCGTACTGGCGCGAACGATCGACTGCGGCCTTCGCGGCGCGGATGGTGTTCTTGCGGCGGCCGTAGAAGCCCTTGGCTGCCTTGAGGGTCTTGGTGTGCTTGGCGCGGGATGTTACGCCACGTTTTACGCGTGCCATGTCATGATCTCCTTAATGATCCAAATCGACGAAAAGGTCTCAGAGACCGTTCGGCAGGTAGTTCTTGACGACCTTCTTGCCATCAGCTTCGGCAAGGATCATCGTGCCGCGTGCATCGCGGATGAACTTGTTGGACCGCTTGATCATGCCGTGGCGCTTGCCGGCGGCAGCTGCGACGACCTTGCCGGTCGCCGTGATCTTGAACCGCTTCTTGGCGGACGACTTCGTCTTCATCTTGGGCATTTTGCTACTCCATTCTTCTTCTGAAACCGGCTGACGAGGCCTGTTTCAAGCATATTAAGAACGGCCTCGGCATGCCCTGCCGGACCGTTCGGACGCGCGCTTATAACCGCAGTCGGAAAAAAGCGCAACGGCATCGGTGAAGGTTTTGAGGCCGGATCAAACCGCCCGTCGCGGCCTTCCGGCGAGTGGACCGGCGCTCAACGAGGCGCCAGCACCATCATCATCTGGCGACCTTCGAGCTTCGGCTCCGCCTCGACCTTGGCGATCTCCGCCGTGTCTTCCTTGACCTGCTGCAGGAGCTTCAGGCCGAGTTCCTGGTGAGCCATCTCGCGACCACGGAAGCGCAACGTCACGCGAACCTTGTCGCCGTCCTCGAAGAACCGGTTGATCGCCTTCATCTTCACCTCATAGTCATGGGTGTCGATGTTCGGGCGCATCTTGATTTCCTTGATCTCGACGATCTTCTGCTTCTTGCGTGCCTCGGCAGCCTTCTTCTGGTTCGCATACTTCAGCTTGCCCAGATCGAGGATCTTGCACACCGGCGGATCGTTGTTGGGAGAGATCTCGACGAGGTCCAGGCCGGCCTCTTCGGCCATCCTCATCGCTTCGTCTGTCGCAACGGAGCCGAGGTTGTTTCCTTCGGCATCAATGAGCTGAACCCGTGGAACCCGGATCTCCCGGTTTGAGCGCGGCCCTTCCTTGACGGGGGCATCGGCTTTGAACGGTCTGCGAATGGTCGTATTCTCCTTGGCTGTTTCTCTAGAACGCCGCAAATCCGCCGGAAATCGCGGAAGCGTCGGCAATGTCGTAATCGCGACGGCGAAGTCAATAGCATAGCGCTGGGAAAAAATCACCTGCTGCCCGCAGGCGAAGAATCTGTTCTATAAGGCCCGCCTCGAAAAGGAAGTCCCATGTCAGAACATCGCGAGATCAAGCCGCCGCAGTCCAGCTCCATCCTTGTCGGCCCACCGGGGGCCGCACGGGAAATCGCGATCCTCCACCGGCCGGCGGAGACCCGTCCCGAAGCACCTGCCCTCGTCTGGCTCGGTGGCTACCGGTCTGACATGACCGGCACCAAGGCGGTGGAGATGGACGCACTCGCGGCGGAAACCGGCGCGGAAGCGATCCGCTTCGACTATTCCGGGCACGGCGCCTCTGGCGGAGAGTTCCGCGACGGCACGATATCGCGCTGGCTGGAGGAAGGGCTTGCCGTCCTCGATGCGCTGAAGCCCGCGCGGGTCGTCCTCGTCGGCTCCTCCATGGGCGGATGGATCG
>JAEZHO010000391.1 GCA_023416545.1 Pseudomonadota bacterium | reverse complement strand
CGAATTCCCCACTCTCGTTACGTTCGCTGGTCGAGAACGGGAGAACGGTACACTTGCCACGAAGACTGTTCTTTCGGCTGACGACGACGACAGGCCGAACTTTCCACATCTCAGGGATATGGATATGTCGCTCGTCATGGAACGCGCACCAATAGAGCAGCCCCACGCGCGGCGCAGCTTTGATGGTAACGATGAAGCGCTTCGGCCACTCTTTCTCTTGCGTCTCCGTCATGCCGGCCGTCTTGCGAAAGCGATCAGGAAATAGTCCCCTTTAATCCCAGCGGCACGACCAAGCCCGAACCCAATCTTGTGCCCGTCGCGGCTTCCATACTGTCTTGCCCGATGCTCCCCTGAACCAGGCCCTGCCCTCGCCGAACGTCCTGCGAACCCGCAGGTCCTCACTCATCGTCGAACTGAATCCGGAACTGCGCCGCCTCGAGGTCCTTCGGTGGCTGCAGCCCGAGGTGTTTCCAGGCGGTCGCCGTCAGCACCCGCCCGCGCGGGGTCCGCTGGATGAAACCCTGCTGGATCATGTAGGGCTCGATGATGTCCTCGATCGCGTCGCGCGGTTCCGAGAGCCCGGCGGCAATGGTCTCGATACCGACCGGGCCGCCGCCGAAGTTCATCGCGATCATGGTGAGATAGCGGTTGTCGAGCTGGTCGAGGCCGCGGTTGTCGACCAGCAGCCGGGTCAGCGCCTCGTCGGCGATCTCCCGCGTCACCGCGTCGGCCCGCGCCACCTCGGCGAAGTCGCGGACCCGCCGCAGCAGTCGGCCTGCGATCCGCGGCGTCCCGCGGGCGCGCCGGGCGATCTCGCGCGCTCCCTCGTCGGTCATCGGAAGGTTCATCAGCCGTGCGCCGCGCCGCACGATCAGTTCCAGTTCCTCCACCGTGTAGAAGGCCAGCCGGACGGGAATGCCGAACCGGTCGCGCAACGGCGTCGTGAGGAGCCCGATGCGGGTCGTCGCGGCCACCAGCGTGAATTTCGAGAGGTCGATCTTCACCGACCGCGCGGCCGGTCCCTCGCCGATGATCAGGTCGAGCTGGAAATCCTCCATGGCCGGATAGAGGATTTCCTCCACGGCCGGGTTCAGCCGGTGGATCTCGTCGATGAACAGCACGTCGCGCTCTTCGAGATTGGTGAGCAGCGCCGCAAGGTCGCCCGCCTTGGCGATGACCGGCCCGGAGGTGGACCGGAAATTGACCCCGAGTTCCTTCGCCATGATCTGCGCGAGCGTGGTCTTGCCGAGCCCGGGCGGGCCGACGAAGAGCACGTGGTCGAGCGCCTCGCCGCGGTTCTTGGCGGCCTCGATGAACACCTTGAGGTTGGCGCGCGCCTCCGCCTGGCCGGTGAACTCGTCCAGGGATTGCGGGCGCAGGGCCGTGTCCAGGTCCTCGCCCCGCTTTTCCGGCGAAATCAGGCGGGCGGCATCACTCATCATTCATGTCCGTCAGAAATTTCTCGCAATTCCATACACGAAGGCGGCCGGATTGGCACGCGGGGAAAGGCCTCACCGCGCCAGTTCCTTCAGCCCGAGCCTGATCAGCCTGGCGCTGTCGGCGCCTTCGCCGGCACTCTTCAGCGCGGCGGCAACCGCATTGGCGGCCTGGTCGCGGGAATAGCCGAGATTGGTCAGCGCCGACACGGCATCGGAAACCGGGGCGGATGCGACGCCCTCCCCGAGTTCCTGCTTGAAGCCGATGCTGCCGGCTGCCTCGCCCGCGAAGGCCGGGGCCTTGTTCTTCAGTTCCGTGACGATGCGCACCGCGACCTTCGGCCCCACGCCCGGCGCCCGCGACACCGACGTCTTGTCCTGCAGGGCGATCGCATTCGCCAGTTCCGACGGCGTCAGCGTCGAGAGGACCGCGAGCGCCACCTTGGCCCCGACCCCCTGCACGCTCTGCAACAGGTTGAACCACTCGCGCTCCAGCGCCGACAGGAAGCCGAACAGCTTCAACTGGTCCTCGCGCACATAGGTCTCGATGAACAGCACGACCGCCTCCCCCGCCGATCCGAGCCGCGACAGGGTGCGGGCCGAGCAGAAGGCCTCGTAGCAGACGCCATGCACGTCGACGAGAACGTGGTCGTCGCCGATCTCTTCGATGGTGCCTTTGAGCTTGCCGATCATGGGGATGGGTCCGTCCGTTGCAGGGGATGGGTTTCGGGGGTGATGAGCGGAACATCGGGAAAGTAGCGCCGATAGCCCGTCGGATCGCGCGTGACGATGGAATAGCCGCGGATCAATGCATGCGCCCCGATCAGGAAGTCCGGCAGAACTCGGTCCCGCGCTCCGCCGGCCCGCCGGTAGACGCCGAATGCCGCGCCGGCCGCGGAGGCGGCGGCCCACGGCAGCCCTTCACGTCGGAATTCCTCCGCCGGCAGCAACGCATCGACTTCGTCCATGTCGCGATAGCGCACGCAGAACTCCGCATAGATGACGGGATTGATGATCAGCGGCACCCGCCCGACGAGCTTTGCGAGAACGCCGCGCGACCACGCCAGCCAGACCGGATCGCGTGCGGCGATGTCGACGAGGATACCGGTATCGACCAGAACGGCCATCTCAACGGTCCCGCGTCATGTCCATCAGGACATCCGCATCGATCGTCGGGTCACCGGTTCCTTCCAGGCGCTGCAGCGTCGCCATGAAGTTTTCCAGCCGCTGCCGTTCCTGCTCGTGCAGCGGATCGTTCTTCGGCGCGACGACCAGCCGACCGTTCTCGACGGTGAAGACCACTTCCGAGTTCGGTTCGATGCCGACCAGTTCCCGCAGATCCCGCGGAATGGTCACCTGACCCTTGGATGTGACGCGCATGACAATCTCCTTGCGAGTAAGGATTATTATTACCCGCAGAACAAGTCAAGAACATCCTAGGCGCCGGCCAGGACCTTGCGCATCCTCTCGCCGCCCCGGTTATGAGCGTGGCAGATGGCGATCGCCAGCGCATCCGCCGCGTCGTTGCCGACGAAGGTGGCCTTCGGCATCAGGATCTTCAGCATCAGGTGGATCTGCTGCTTTTCCCCGTGCCCCACCCCGATCACCGCCTTCTTGACGGCGTTCGGCGCATATTCCGACACCCGCAGGCCCGCGCGCGCCGGCACCAGCATCACGACGCCGCGCGCCTGGCCGAGCTTCAGGGTCGCCACCGCATCCTTGTTGACGAAGGTCTGCTCCACGGCCGCCTCGTCCGGCTGGTAGGCATGCACGACTTCGGCAAGTCCGTCGTGCAGTTGGCAGAGCCGCGAGGCGAGATCGAGGTCGCCGTCCGACGTCACCGTCCCGGACGCGACGAAGCGCAGGCTGTTGCCGAGCGTCTCGATGACGCCCCAGCCCGTGCGCCTCAGGCCGGGATCGATGCCGATGATGCGAATCGTGTCTGTCATGGGGGTAATCCTAAAGCCGCTGCCCCAGCAATGCCACGCGAAATGTGAACAAAACAAAAACACCCGGCCGTCGCAAACGTTAAAGCCGCGTTAACCACGTTGGCGAAGTCCCGTGCAAAAGGGCGTTCGTGCATGCAACACTCTTCCTCATGGTGAATTAGCTCGCCAGAACTGCGCATACGGAATCATGAGGAGGCCGACATGCGGGATCGAGACAGGCTCGAGAACGAACTGCTGGAACTACGCGCGGTGGCCGATGCCCTCGACGGCAGCCTTCGCAGATTGGCCGCAGGCGATATCTACCAGAACATCGATATGGCCTTCCCGCGCGCCTTCGAAGGCATGCGCAAGGATTTCAACCGGGGACTGAGGTCCCTTTCGACCAGTCTCGACGAGATCATCAGCCGGACCCGTGAACTGCGATCGGAATCGGAGGAAATGCGTCGCGGGCTGCATGTCAGGGCGGAGGAGGAGAACAGCCGCGCCGCCGCCGTCTCGGCTGCTCTCGTTTCCCTCGCCAGCGTCGAGAATGCCACCCGCAGCCAGGCGGCCCGCGCCGACCATGTCTCCGCCATCCTGCACAATGCCCGTCTCGACCTCGATCGTCCGCGCCAGGCGACAGCGCAGGCGGGAAGTGCTGCGGGCGACGCCCGCGGCTCGCTGTCCCGGCTGAAGGCGCTCGTCGACGACCTCCGGCCTGTCGTCCGGGAAGCCGCCCTCCTGGCCCTCAACAGCGGCGTCAATGCCGCCCATACGGCGCCGGCGAGCGACGACACGCTCGGTGTCGCCAAGACCTTCCATGCCATCACCCAGCAGATCGAGACGACGCTCGAAGCGATCGGGCACGAAGCGGATGGCGCCATGGGTTCGTCTGAGGCATCGGGCGAGGCGATCGCAAAGCTCGGTCGCGAGTTCGAGGCCCATGACCTCTACCTGGAGGCGGCCGACGCGCAGGCACGGGCGCTCGGCGACGGCATGCGCCGGGGAGAAAAGGAACTGGAGGCGATCCGCGCCGATCTCGTCCCGACCATCCGCAGGCTCGAGGATCCGGACAAGGTACCGCATCCGCCGCTCTTCCACCTCGACGCCATCGACCGGGCAGCCGCCGAGATCGATCGACAGGCCGAACGCTTCAAGCCGTCGGGAGAACTCCTTCCGCCCTTCACGCCCGCACCGGGGTCCGGCCGCCGCGGTCACCTGACACTGGTCAAATCCTGATCGGAAAGGCGCTTCCCTGACGGAACGCTCGGCCCCGCCTCGCATCGGCGGATCGAGTGCCTATATG
>JAEZHO010000381.1 GCA_023416545.1 Pseudomonadota bacterium | reverse complement strand
TGCCAACTACGCCCTCGAGCGGCTGCGCGAGATGCTCGCGGCCGGCGAGCTTGCTCCAAACGGGCGGCTGCCGACCGAGCGGGACCTTTCCGAAAAGCTCGGCATCGGCCGGCGCGCCGTCAGGCGGGCGCTGGAAGTCCTGGAATCGGAAGGACTGATGTGGCGCAAGCACGGCGCGGGCACCTTTGCCGGAGAAAAGCCGGACAGCCTGACCGACCAACTCGGGGCGATCGTCGCCGGCACCGATTTCATGGAGATCATGGAGGTCCGGCTCAGGATCGAGCCGCAACTTGCCCAGCTTGCCGCGATGCGCGCCAAACCGCGGGACATCGAGCGCATGCGCAGTCTCGCCGCCAGGATCAGCCACAGCGAGGACGCCGATTCACGCGAACTCTGGGATGGGGCGCTGCCCCGGCAGATCGCCCAGAGCGCGGGCAACCAGCTCTTCCTCGGCATCTTCGACCTCGTCAACCGGGTGCGCCAGGACGAGGCGTGGCAGGCAATCCGGGAGAACGCACGCAACGCCGGCAACGCGATGACGATCTCGATTGCGCAGCATCACGGCATCATCGACGCCATCGCCGCACGCGATCCGACGAGGGCGGCCGAGGCCATGCGGCAGCACCTTCTCATGCTGCAGGAGCGCCTCATCCGCGCGACGTCGCTGGAACATACGGAGGACGATCCCATCCGCAGCGCGTGCTGAGCCAAGGCGCAGGCACGCAACCAGCCGGGCATACCAAGAAAACTCAAAAAACGATCCAGAGGAACAGGACATGACCAAGCTCAACCTACGTGCAGCAGTGCTTCTTGCCACTGGACTTGCCGCCTTTCCGGCGGCGTCCGCGGAACTTCGCATCGGATTGCAGGATGATGCCGACGTGCTCGATCCGGCGCAGTCGAGGACATTCGTCGGCCGTCTCGTCTACACCGCCATGTGCGACAAGCTGGTCGATATATCGCAGGAGATGAAGATCGTCCCGCAGCTGGCGACCGAATGGACCTGGTCCGACGATGCCACGACGCTCACCATGAAGCTGCGCGAAGGCGTGACATTCCACGACGGCACGCCCTTCAACGCCGACGCGGTCGTCGCGACGATCGAGCGGAACCTGACGCTTCCCGAATCGCGCCGCAAGAGCGAGCTGTCGTCGGTGGAGAAAGTCGAGGCGAGCGGCGAACACGAGGTGAAATTCACCCTCAAGAGCCCCGACGTCACGCTCCTGGCACAGCTTTCCGACCGCGCCGGGATGATCGTCTCGCCGAAGGCGGCGCAGGAACTCGGCGCCAATTTCGGCTCCAACCCCGTCTGCGCCGGCCCATTCAAGTTCGTCGAGCGCATCCAGCAGGACCGCATCGTCCTGGAGAAATTCGAGGACTACTGGAACAAGGACGAGGTCCACCTCGACAGGGTGATCTACCTGCCGATCCCGGACACGACCGTGCGTCTCGCCAACCTCCGGTCCGGCGATCTCGACATCGCCGAGCGGATCTCCGCCTCCGACGCCGCCTCGGTCAAGGAGGACGCCAACCTAACCTATGCGGACGTGATCGGCCCGGGCTACATGGCCATGTATGTCAATCTCGCCAACGGCCCGCGGGCGGAAAACCCGCTGGGGCAGGACAAGCGGCTGCGCCAGGCGTTTTCGCTCTCCATCGACCGTGAGGCGCTCAACCAGATCGTCTTCGAAGGGACCGCAAAGGGCGGCAACCAGCCGTTTCCGCCGACCAGCCCATGGTTCAACCAGGACCTTCCGGTGCCAGCACGCGACATCGAGAAGGCAAAGGAACTCATGAAGGAGGCGGGCCACGAGCCGCTCGACATCGAACTGCAGCATGCCAACAACACCACCCAGACGCAGATGATGCAGGCCATCCAGTCGATGGTGTCGGAGGCCGGCTTCAACGTCACGCTGAGATCGACCGAGTTCGCGACCCTTCTTTCCGAGCAGACGGCCGGCAACTACCAGCTCAGCCGTTCCGACTGGTCGGGGCGGATCGATCCGGACGGCAACATCCACCAGTTCATCACCTGCAAGGGCGGCATCAACGACGTCAAATACTGCAACCCGGAGGTCGACCAGCTTCTCAACGAGGCGCGGGCCTCCACCGACGAGGCCGTCCGCAAGCAGAAGTATGACGCGGTCAGCGTGATTCTCAACGACGACCTGCCGATCATCTATCTCGGCCATCAGCCCTATGCCTATGCGATCGCCAAGGGCGTGGAGGGTTTCGCGCCGTCGCCGGACGGGATGATCCGCCTGGTCGGCGTCAAGGACGCCGACTAAGTCCTCCGGCCGCATGGGCTCGCCCATGCGGCTTCAAAACGCGAGGGCCGTCCCATGGCTGTCTATATCGGAAAGCGGCTGCTGGTCGCGATCCCGACGCTGATCATCATCTCCATCTTCGTCTTCTCGCTGCAGAAGCTGCTTCCCGGCGACCCGGTGCTGGCCATGGCCGGCGAGGAGCGCGACCCTGCCACGCTTGCGTTTCTTCGCGAGAAGTACCGGCTGAACGACCCCGTGGTCCTGCAGTATCTCAACTGGCTGGGCGGCGTCGTCACCGGGGACTTCGGCATCTCGCTGCGGACAAACCAGCCGGTGCTGGATCTGATCGGCGACAAGCTGCCGGTGACGATCCAGCTCGCCGTCATGGCGATGATGTTCGCGCTGGCGATCGGCGTTCCCGCGGGAATTCTCGCCGCCGTCTGGAAGAACGGCCCGATCGATTATATCTGCAATCTCGTCGCCCTGTCCGGCCTCTCGGTCCCGAACTTCTGGCTGGGCATCATGCTCATCCTTCTCGTCTCCGTGAACCTCGGATGGCTGCCGGCGTCCGGATACGAATCCATCTTCGTCGACCCCGTCCGTTCCATCGAGACGATGATCATGCCGGCCTTCGTGCTGGGCACAGCGCTTGCCGCGCAGCTGATGCGCCATACCCGATCTTCCATGCTCGGGGTCCTGAGTGCAGACTATATCCGCACCGCGCGGGCCAAGGGGCTTTCGCCCTGGGATGTCGTCATGAGCCACGCCTTCCGCAACGCGCTCCTTCCCATCGTCACGATGATCGCGCTTCTCTTCGGGGAACTGCTGGCGGGCGCGGTCCTCACCGAGCAGATCTTCACCATCCCCGGGTTCGGCAAGCTGATCGTCGATGCCGTCTTCACGCGTGACTATGCGGTGGTGCAGGGCGTCGTGCTCTGCACCGCGATCGGCTTCATCCTGATGAACCTGATCGCCGACGTCTTCTACGTACTCCTCAACCCCAAGTTGAGGGGGACGACATGACGCTCGCCGCGACGACACATCCGCCCGCCGGCGATCGCCCGGCCGGCCGCGCCTGGCGCAAGCTCAAGGCCAACCGGGGCGCCGTCGTCGGTCTCTGCGTCATCCTGTTCTTCGCCCTGCTTGCGATTGCGGCGCCCGTGCTGCCGATCCCGGACCCCGCCGCGACCGACTGGTCCGCCATCCGCAAGGCGCCTTCGGCCGCACACTGGCTCGGCACGGACGACCTCGGACGCGACATCCTTTCGCGCATGATCTGGGGCGCGCAGGCGTCGCTCATGGCCGGGGTCTTCTCGGTTGCCATCGCGGTCGCGATCGGCGTCCCCTTCGGGCTTCTGGCCGGCTATTTCGGCGGCTGGACGGACCAGGTGATCTCCCGCGTCACCGAGGCGCTGCTCGCCATGCCGTTCCTGATCACGGCGATCGCCCTTGCGGCCTTCCTCGGACCGAGCCTCACCAATGCGATGATCGCGATCGGACTTTCAGCCATGCCGATCTTCGTGCGGCTGACGCGGGGACAGGTGCTGGCGGTCAAGATGGAGGACTATGTCGAGAGCGCGCGATCGATCGGGCTCGGGCATGCCAAAATTATGCTGCGCTACATTCTCCCGAACGCCATGGCGCCGATCATCGTCCAGGCGACGGTGACGATCGCCACGGCCATCATCGCGGAAGCGAGCCTCTCCTTTCTCGGGCTCGGCCAGCAGCCGCCTGCGCCCAGCTGGGGTTCGATGCTGAACGTGGCCAAGAACTTTCTCTCGCAGGCGCCCTGGATGGCGACCTGGCCCGGCATCGCGATCTTCCTGATCGTGATGGGCTTCAATCTCCTCGGCGACGGGTTGCGCGACGCGCTCGATCCGCGCGAAGCATGACATTCACAGGGAATTCACGACATGAGCGACTTCACCACCCGGCCGGAAATCCTCGGCACCTTCGGTGTCTT
>JAEZHO010000182.1 GCA_023416545.1 Pseudomonadota bacterium | reverse complement strand
GGTCGAACGGCAACTCGATCTCGACCATCGCCTGCTCGATGCGCGTCAGCGTCGCGCCGATCGTCTCCATCGCCGGCTGGCGACCGTAGCTTTGCCTGATCCGTTCGCGGAAATCGTCCGTCTCGCTCATGTCATGTCCTCTCGCAGGTGCGAAATTGGCATGTCACCGGCGGTCGGGCAAGCGGGATCAGGTCCGGCGTCAGTTCAGGAGCGCAATCGACAGGTTGAGGATGGAGGCAAAGGTCACCCAGGCCGCATAGGGGACGAAGAGCCATGCGGAGATCCGGTCGGCGTTCCAGCTCATCCGGATGAACAGAAGGATGGCGACGAGCATCGGTATGATCACGACAAGGCCGAGCAACGGGCTCTGGTAGCCGAAGAAGGCCGGCGACCAGAGGAAGTTCAGGATCATCTGCACGAACCAGACCTGCATCCGTCCCGAGGCCGGGGCCTGAAGCCAGGTGCGGGCGCCCGCTACGGCGATCAGCACGTAGAGCGTCGTCCAGACCGGGCCGAAGAGCCATGGCGGTGGCTGGAAGAAGGGCTTTTCCAGCGACTGGTACCACTCGCCCGGCATGTTGCTGATACCGCTGAGTGCTACGAGACCGACGATGATGGCGATGAAAAGAATGTAGATGAGTGCTTTCTTCATGTGCGGGAACATAGGGCACCGCTCTTGCCGTGCCAGCCCCCCTTATCCGAGCCGAATGATGTGCTGGTCCCAGGCGACGGGGCTGCGGATATCGTTGAAGGAACCGCCATAGGAGGAGACCGCCAAGCCCTGTTTGCCCGGCGCGACGCCCGCGGCTTCCGGTACGGGCCGTTCGCCAAGGACCGCGCCCGTCCTTGCATCGAGGCTCACCGCGAGCCCGCCCTTCGGCGAGGTCAGCCCAACGATCCCGTCCGCCCGGTTGACGGCGATCGCTCCGATGTAGTTCGCAAGCCCCTCCGTCACGTGCTCCGGCAGGTCCACGAAACGCAGCTCTTCGCCGCGGGCCAGATGGCCGACGAGGGGCGGACGGGCATTGCGCGCTCCCTCCCACTGGCAGGCGAACCAGATCCGCCCGTCCTCCGCCAGGGCGATGTGGCGGGTGGAGAGCTGGCGCAGCGAGGTCGGCAGTCTGTGCTTCTGGAGGAGCCGCCCGTCGCGGGCCCCGAGAAGCACCAGCGAAGGTTCCATATGGTCGAGGTTGAGCTTGGCACGGCCGAAATCCGGATGGGTTTCGATGCCGCCATTGGCGATCACCAGCATCGAACCATCGTCGGAGACCGCCATGTCGTGGGTGCCTGTTCCGTGGGCCTCGAATTCGCCGACGCGCCGGAACCGGTCGCCGGCATCGTAGATGCCGATCATGCCGCGATTGGCGTCGAAATCGTTCTCGCTGGCATAGAGCAAGCTCCCGCCCGGCGAAAAGGCGCCGTGCCCGTAGAAGTGACGTCCTTCGGGAGCGGTGATGACGACGGGTTCGGCCGTTCCGAACGGGTCGGTCGCAAGGGCGAATGTTCCCGGGCGGCGCGCAAAGGCGACGAGCCTGAGGGTCGCCCGGCTGAAGGCCATGCCGTGGGATCGGGCGGGAAGCCGAGTGCGGTCGATGATCTCGCCGCGCTCCGATACCGTGGCGATGCCGAAGGAGCCATCCGGCGCGCGGAAGCCCGAGGCGTAGACGGCGTCGGCCCGCTCCAGCGCCAGCAATGAACGGGGGGCGAGCGTCGCTGCAAAGCCGATGCCGGCAGCCCTCATGAAGCTGCGGCGGTCCATGAGGTCGCTCCGCCGGCGCATCGTCAGTCGCCGTCCGAGAATGAGAAGCCGGAGGTGAGGCCGATGGCGCTGCCGTAGTCGTCGTTCAGCCGGTTGATGAGGTCGCGGCCATTGACCAGCACGAAGTCCAGCTTCTGGCGTCCGGCGGGAGCCCCGACGATGGCTTCGACATCGGGGTCCAGGGTCTTCACGACCCGCGACAGCGACTTCAGCACGAAATCGATGGAGCCGATGATGGAGCGCTGGTCGGAGGGCAGCAACTCGACCAGTTCCGACGTGAGGATGAGGTCCCTCAGTCCCTCCAGGTTTCCGTCCACCATCGTCCAGGTGTTCTGCGATCGCCAGAAGATCGCCTGCTTCGGAAAGGCCGGGCGGTCCGCGCCCTTGTAGAAGGTCTCGATCCGTTGGTCGCGCACCATCTCGGCGCCGTGGACGAGAATGCCAAGCAGGGCGGTCATCGCCTCCTGCTCCGTGCGGAACAGGGGATTGTCCGGGCCTGGTTGCTTCCAGTGCCGTTGAACGCCGTCCGGCGCGTCCCAAAGCGCCACGAGTTCAGACGCGAGCTCCTCGATGTTCTGTGACACGGCACGCCCGTAGCGGCAGCGGAAGTCTCCTTGCGCGGTGACGAGGTTCTCGGAACCGGTTCCGGCAAGCACGAATTCGAGCGCGCCGAAGCCCTGCATGGCGACGCTCTTGCCTTTCAGGCCCGCGGCTTGCGTGGCGGACTCGTCCGGATTTGCCAGCAGCGCCTGTACCTGCTTCAGCCCGGTGCTCTTGCGGTCCGGGTAGAAGAGGATGCGCTCAAGGCGGTTTTCCTCGATGGCCGGCCCCGTCCGGACGATTTCGATCCTTGCCCAGCTTCGGGCAGCCTTCGCGAAACCTTTTCTCGCCGCGGCGAGGGTCGTCGGAGACGGGGTCCGGCAGAGCGCGTCCATGTCCGCGGCGAGCTCGACGGCTTTCCGGTGAAAGTTTCGATATCCGGGGCGGATGAAGCCGTCGACGGCCTTTTCGACCACTTGGCGGACCGCCTCCGG
>JAEZHO010000179.1 GCA_023416545.1 Pseudomonadota bacterium | reverse complement strand
GAAGCGCATCTCCATCGTGTAGACGTGCATGGGAAGGTGGTGGAGGAAGACGATCCGCTCGCCCGGAACGATCTCCTGGAAGGTGGAGTGATTGTCGAAGTCGGTGCCGTCGGAGGCGGTCATGGTGATCCGCCAGTCACCGCCGGGGCGAAAGTCGAACCGGTCGATCCTGTTGGCGAAACCGTGCGGGCCCCACCATTGCTCCAGCTTGCGAGGATCGGCGAAGGCGTCGAAGAGCGTCGGCGGGTCCACCGCGAACAGGCGGTCGTTGAGGATCTCCATCTTCTCGGTCATTTCCCGGCTTCCTTTTATTCCGCGTCAAAGTCGCGAGGTAATCTTCGAGCCGGTCGAGGCGGTGTTCCCAGAGCGAGCGGTAGTCGCCGAGCCAGCCGTCGATGGTCTTCAATGCGCCGGGCTCCAGCCGGCAGGGGCGCCACTGGGCGTTGCGGCTGCGCGAGATAAGCCGGGCCTTTTCCAGGACCTTCAGGTGTTTCGAGACGGCCGGCAGGCTCATGTCGAACGGCTTGGCAAGCTCGTTCACCGTGGCTTCCCCCTTCGCAAGGCGCGCTAGGATGGCGCGGCGGGTAGGGTCCGCGAGAGCGGCAAAGGTCTGTGAAAGCGCGTCGGTCATATTTAGCCAATAGATTAAATAACTGATTGGCTAAATACAGGAGAAAAAGAAACCGGTCAACAGCGACCGGTTTCCCGAGATATCAGAAGTAGCTTTGCAGCGGCCGGACTTCGAGGTTGCCGGCCTTCAGCGCCCGGATCGCCATGGCGGCGGCTTCGGCACCGGCCATGGTCGTGTAGTAGGGCACCTTCTGCATCAGCGTCGCGCGGCGCAGCGATTTCGAATCCGAGATCGCCTTGTTGCCGTCCGTCGTGTTGATGACGAGCTGGACCTGACGGTTGCGGATCGCGTCCTCGATATGCGGACGGCCCTCGAGGACCTTGTTGATCTTGGTGGCCGCGATGTCCTGTTCGGCAAGGAAACGCTGCGTGCCGCCGGTCGCGAGCACCTTGAAGCCGATCTCGGTCAGGATGCGGATCGCCGGAAGGACCCGCTGCTTGTCCTCGTCACGAACCGAGACGAAGACCGTGCCTTCACGCGGCAGTTCGACGCCGGCGCCGAGCTGGGCCTTGGCGAAGGCGAGCGCGAAGTCGGTATCGAGGCCGATCACTTCGGCGGTGGAGCGCATTTCCGGTCCGAGCAGGATATCGACGCCCGGGAAGCGGGCGAAGGGGAAGACGGCTTCCTTGACGGCGATGTGCTTCAGGTTGCGCGGATCGGGCTTTTCGCCGTAGGCGGCGATCGCCGCGTCCAGCTTCTCGCCGGCCATGATGCGGGCAGCGATCTTGGCGATCGGCGCACCGATGGTCTTGGCGACGAAGGGGACGGTACGCGATGCGCGGGGATTCACTTCCAGGACGTAGATCGTGCCGTCCTTGATGGCGTACTGCACGTTCATCAGACCGCCGACATTGAGCGCCTTGGCGAGTGCGGTCGTCTGGCGCTCCAGCTCGTCGACGATTTCCGTCGAGAGGGAGCGGGTCGGCAGCGAGCAGGCGGAATCGCCGGAGTGGATGCCGGCTTCCTCGATATGTTCCATGATGCCGGAGACGAAGACGCTCTCGCCATCGCACAGCGCATCGACGTCGACCTCGACCGCGTTGGTGAGGTAGCTGTCGAAGAGAAGCGGGTTCTTGCCGAGCAGGGTGTTGATCTGGCCGGTCTTGTCGTTCGGGTAGCGCTGCTTGATGTCTTCCGGCACCAGGCCCGGAACCGTATCCAGGAGATAGGTCTGGAGCTGGCTCTCGGAGTGGATGATCTGCATGGCGCGGCCGCCGAGCACGTAGGAGGGGCGCACGACGAGCGGGAAGCCGATCTCGGCCGCCACGAGGCGGGCCTGCTCGACCGAATAGGCGATGCCGTTGTTGGGCTGGGCGAGGTCGAGCTTCTGCAGGAGCTTCTGGAAGCGGTCTCGGTCCTCGGCAAGGTCGATCATGTCGGGCGCGGTGCCGAGGATCGGGATGCCGTTCTTCTCGAGCGCCTCGGCAAGCTTCAGCGGCGTCTGGCCGCCGAACTGCACGATTACGCCGATCACTTCGCCCTTTTCCTGCTCGGCGCGCAGGATTTCGATTACATCCTCGGCGGTCAGCGGCTCGAAGTAGAGGCGATCGGAGGTGTCGTAGTCGGTCGAGACCGTCTCCGGATTGCAGTTGATCATGATCGCTTCGAAGCCGGCATCCTTCAGCGCGAAGGCCGCATGGCAGCAGCAGTAGTCGAATTCGATGCCCTGGCCGATGCGGTTCGGTCCGCCGCCGAGGATGACGACCTTCTTGCGGTCCGACACCTTGGCCTCGGACTGCAGCGCGCCGACGAAGGGCGTCTCGTAGGTAGAGTACATGTAGGCGGTCGGCGAGGCGAATTCGGCCGCGCAGGTGTCGATCCGCTTGAAGACGGGGCGCACGTTCAGGCTGTTGCGCAGCTCGGCGACTTCCTTCGGGCGTTGGCCGGTGAGGCTCGCGAGGCGGGCATCGGAGAAGCCCATGGCCTTCAGCATGCGCAGGTTCTCGGCATCCGTCGGCAGGCCGTGCTCGCGGATGCGGGCCTCCATGTCGACGATCGCCTTGAACTGGGCGATGAACCACGGGTCGATGCGGCAGGCCTCGTGAACCTCGGCTTCCGACATGCCCATGCGCAGCGCCTGGACGACCATGCGCAACCGGTCCGGCGTCGGCGTGCCGATCGCGGCGCGGATGGCATTGGTGGCGTTCTCTCCGGCCTCGAGGCCCGGGATCTCGATCTCGTCGAGGCCGGTCAGCCCGGTCTCCATGCCGCGCAGCGCCTTCTGCAGCGATTCGGCGAAGGTGCGGCCGATGGCCATGACCTCGCCGACCGACTTCATCGCCGTGGTGAGCGTCGGCTCGGCGCCGGGGAACTTCTCGAACGCGAAGCGCGGGATCTTGGTGACGACGTAGTCGATCGACGGCTCGAAGGAGGCGGGCGTCGCGCCGCCGGTGATGTCGTTCTCCAGTTCGTCCAGCGTGTAGCCGATGGCGAGCTTGGCCGCGACCTTGGCGATCGGGAAGCCGGTCGCCTTGGAGGCGAGCGCGGAGGAACGCGACACGCGCGGGTTCATCTCGATGACAACGAGGCGGCCGTCCTTGGGGTTGACCGCGAACTGGACGTTGGAGCCGCCCGTCTCGACGCCGATTTCGCGCAGCACCGCGATCGAGGCGTTGCGCATGATCTGGTATTCCTTGTCCGTCAACGTCAGTGCCGGCGCGACGGTGATGGAATCGCCCGTATGGACGCCCATCGGGTCGATGTTCTCGATGGAGCAGATGATGATGCAGTTGTCCGCCTTGTCGCGGATCACCTCCATCTCGTACTCCTTCCAGCCGAGGACGGATTCCTCGATCAGGACCTCGGTCGTGGGCGAGGCATCGAGGCCGCCGGAGACGATCTCGAAGAATTCCGAACGGTTGTAGGCAATGCCGCCGCCGGTGCCGCCCAGCGTGAAGGAGGGGCGGATGATCGCGGGCAGGCCGACATGGTCGAGCGCCTGGGCGGCAACCGCCATCGCGTGGCTCATGTAACGCTGCTTGCGGTCGCTCTCGCCGAGGTTCCACTGGTTCTCGAGTTCGTCCAGCGCCTTGTCGAGCGCATCGCCCGAGAGGCTCTCGCGGAGCTTGGCGCGTTCCGCCTCGTGGGCCTTGCGGTCCTGCTCCTTGATGTCGGTGGCATTGGCGAGCATCGACTTGGGCGTCTCGAGCCCGATCTTCGCCATGGCCTCGCGGAAGAGGGCGCGGTCCTCGGCCTTGTCGATCGCCTCCGGCTTGGCACCGATCATCTCGACATTGTAGCGGTCGAGCACGCCCATCCGCTTGAGGGAGAGGGCGGTATTGAGCGCCGTCTGGCCGCCCATGGTCGGAAGCAGGGCGTCGGGACGCTCCTTGGCGATGATCTTGGCCACCACTTCCGGCGTGATCGGCTCCACATAGGTGGCGTCGGCGAGGCCCGGATCGGTCATGATCGTCGCCGGGTTGGAGTTCACCAGGATCACCCGGTAGCCTTCCTCGCGCAGAGCCTTGCAGGCCTGTGTCCCGGAATAGTCGAACTCGCATGCCTGACCGATGACGATCGGACCCGCGCCGATGATGAGGATGGATTTCAGATCTTGGCGCTTGGGCATGGTTTCTTTCCGCTATTTCCGGCTGCGCGAAAAACCGGCCAAGGTGGAAGGTTCACCGGCCGGGCGCACGAGCATGGTCTTTTGAGGCTAGACGCGGCTTATAGGCAAATCTCGCGAAGAGCGGAACCCCATAAATCGCCTAATCTACAGGAATTCGCGGGACCGGGGATTGCGGCCATCGGGAAGGATTGCGATCCGGTCGTGCCGGGAGCGGGTCTCATCGGCATGGACAGGCGGGCTGGATCGGAATAGACGTCTTGGCCTCGAGTGTGCCCACCGCCCATTGCACGCAGGAGTCCCCATGGCCGATGCCACCTCCAAGCCGATCGGCAAGCCGGCGGCCGCCGCGGCCGAGAAGACCGTCCTGCCGATCATCCTGGCGACGAGCTTCTGCCACATGCTCAACGACATCATGCAGTCGATGATCTCGGCGATCTATCCGATGCTGAAGGCAGACTTCGATCTCGATTTCTGGCAGATCGGCATCCTGACGCTCGCCTTCCAGTGCACCGCCTCGCTGCTGCAGCCGATCATCGGCACGATCACCGACAGGAAACCCTTTCCCTATTCGTTGCCGATCGGCATGGGCTCGACCTTCCTCGGCCTGCTGCTGCTTGCCGGATCCCATACCTATGCGATCCTCGTCGTGGCCGCGGCGATGGTGGGGATCGGCTCCGCGGTCTTCCATCCGGAAGCCTCGCGGGTCGCCCGTCTGGCGGCCGGCGGGCGCTACGGCTTCGCCCAGGCGACCTTCCAGGTGGGCGGCAATTTCGGGCAGTCCATCGGGCCTCTCCTGGCGGCCTTCCTGATCGTTCCGAACGGGCAGGGAAGCGTCGCCTGGTTTTCCGGGATCGCGCTTCTCGGCATCCTCGTGCTGACCTGGATCGCACGCTGGTACAAGGCGCACATGCTGGCGAGCAAGGGCCGCAGGAAGGCCCTTCAGGCCCACGGTCTTCCGCGGCAGACGGTCGTGATCGCCCTCGTGGTGCTGACGATCCTGACCTTTTCCAAGAACGCCTACATGGCCTCGATCAGCAGCTACTACACCTTCTTCGTGATCGAGCGGTTCGGCGTCACCGTCCAGCAGTCGCAGATCATGCTCTTCGTCTTCCTCGGTTCGGTCGCGCTCGGCACGGTTATCGGCGGTCCGGTCGGCGACCGGTTCGGGTCGAAGGTGGTGATCTGGATCTCGATCCTCGGGGTGCTGCCCTTCACGCTGGCAATGCCGTTTGCCGATCTTCCGATGACGATCCTGCTTTCGGCGATCATCGGCTTCCTGATGGCCTCGTCCTTCCCCGCCATCGTCGTCATGGCGCAGGAACTGGTGCCGGGACGGGTGGGCATGATCGCCGGCATCTTCTTCGGCATCGCCTTTGGGGTCGGGGGGATTGCCGCCGCACTTCTCGGCGTGCTTGCCGACAGCCACGGCCTTTCGACCGTCTACACGATCTGCGCCTTTCTGCCGGCGCTCGGGCTGCTGACGGTTTTCCTGCCGGGCAAACGCGCTTTGCGGGTCGCATAGCGCGTGATCGGTAACGAATTGGATCGTCTTTGGCTTCGCCGCGTTATACGGTCCTGATGGGCATCAGGAGAAGATTCGATGGAATGGAGAGGTCGCCGCCAGTCGAGCAATGTCGAGGACCGGCGCGGAGCCGGCGGGCGTAACCCGTTCGG
>JAEZHO010000121.1 GCA_023416545.1 Pseudomonadota bacterium | reverse complement strand
GCCATGAGGCGCTGGTCGCATCCGACCGGTGCTATTTCTGCTACGACGCGCCGTGCATGACGGCCTGTCCCACCGCCATCGACATCCCGCTCTTCATCCGCCAGATCTCGACCGGCAATCCCCTCGGCTCCGCCAAGACCATCTTCGACCAGAACATCCTCGGCGGCATGTGCGCCCGCGTCTGTCCCACCGAGACGCTGTGCGAGCAGGCTTGCGTGCGCAACACCGCGGAGGACCGCCCGGTCGAAATCGGCAAGCTGCAGCGCTACGCGACCGACATCGCCATGGAGGCGGACCGGCAGTTCTATGCGCGCGCGGCCTCCACCGGACGACGGGTGGCCGTGGTCGGCGCGGGGCCCGCGGGCCTTGCCTGCGCCCACCGGCTCGCCATGCACGGCCACGATGTCGTCGTCCTCGACGCCCGCGAAAAGGCCGGCGGGCTCAACGAGTACGGGATAGCGACCTACAAGGCGACCGACGACTTCGCGCAGCGCGAGGTCGACTACATCACCGCGATCGGCGGCATCGAGATCCGCACCGGCCAGATGCTGGGCCGCGACTTCACGCTCGCCGACCTCACCGGCAGCTTCGACGCGGTCTTCCTCGGCATGGGCCTCGCCGGCGTCAACGGCCTCGGCATCGAGGGCGAGGACCTCTCCGGCGTCGAGGACGCGGTCGATTTCATCGCCGCCCTTCGCCAGGCGGTCGACAAGGCCGACATCCCGATCGGCCGCCGGGTCGTCGTGCTGGGCGGCGGCATGACGGCGATCGACGCGGCGATCCAGGCCAAGCTTCTCGGCGCCGAGGAAGTGACGATCTGCTACCGCCGCGGCAAGGAGAACATGAACGCCTCCGGCTACGAGCAGGACCTCGCCACCGCAAACGGCGTCATCATCCGCCACTGGCTGGCCCCGAAGCGCATCCTCGGAAAGGAAGGCAAGGTGGCCGGCATCGAGGTGGAATACACTGCCGTCCGCGACGGCAAGCTGGTCGGCACCGGGGAGACGGGCGTCATCGCCGCCGACCAGGTGATGAAGGCGATCGGCCAGAGCTTCGTCGGCAGCGGGCTCGGCCCGCTCGCGATGGAAGGCGGTAAGATCGCCGTGGATCTCGAGGGCCGCACCTCGATCGACGGCGTCTGGGCCGGCGGCGATTGCGTCGGCACCGGCCAGGACCTGACCGTCTCGGCGGCCGCCCAGGGCCGCGACGCGGCCGAAGACATCAACCGCATCCTGATGGCCGGCGCCCGTCCGGCCACCGCCGTCGCCTGAAGGGGAGGACGTTACCCATGGCAGACATCCGCAACAATTTCGTCGGCATCAGGTCACCCAACCCCTTCTGGCTGGCCTCGGCCCCGCCGACCGACAAGGCCTACAATGTCGAGCGCGCCTTCAAGGCGGGCTGGGGCGGCGTCGTCTGGAAGACGCTCGGCGCCGAGGGCCCGCCCATCGTCAACGTCAACGGCCCGCGCTACGGCGCGATCTGGGGCGCCGACCGTCGCCTCCTCGGGCTTAACAACATCGAACTGATCACCGATCGCGACCTCTACGTGAACCTGCGCGAGATGAAGGAGGTCAAGAAGAACTGGCCGGACCGGGCGATCATCGCCTCCATCATGGTGCCCTGCGAGGAGGAGGCCTGGAAGTCGATCCTGCCGCTCGTCGAGGAGACCGAGGTGGACGGCATCGAGCTCAACTTCGGCTGTCCGCACGGCATGTCGGAGCGCGGCATGGGCTCCGCCGTCGGCCAGGTGCCGGAGTATATCGAGATGGTGGTGCGCTGGTGCAAGCAGTACACCCGCATGCCGGTGATCACCAAGCTGACGCCGAACATCACCGACATCCGCTACCCCGCCCGTGCGGCGAAGGCCGGCGGAACGGATGCCGTGTCGCTGATCAACACCATTTCCTCGATCGTCTCCGTCGACCTCGACAGCTTCGCCCCCGTGCCGACCATCGACGGACGCGGCAGCCATGGCGGCTACTGCGGCCCAGCGGTCAAGCCGATCGCCCTTAACATGGTGGCAGAGATCGCCCGGGATCCGGAGACGGCGGGCCTGCCGATCTCCGGCATCGGCGGGGTCACCACCTGGCGCGACGCCGCCGAGTTTCTGGCGCTCGGCGCCGGCAATGTCCAGGTCTGCACGGCGGCGATGACCTACGGCTTCAAGATCGTGGAGGAGATGATCACCGGCCTTTCCGACTGGATGGACGCCAAGGGCCACCGTACCCTCGACGATATCTGCGGGCGCGCCGTGAACAACGTCACCGACTGGCGCTATCTTAACCTCAACTATGTCGCCAAGGCCCATATCGACCAGGACCTCTGCATCAAGTGCGGCCGCTGCCACATCGCCTGCGAGGACACGTCCCACCAGGCGATCACCTCGCAGATCGACGGTATCCGCCGCTTCGAGGTGATGGAGGACGAGTGCGTCGGCTGCAACCTCTGCGTCAACGTCTGTCCCGTCGAGGACTGCATCACCCTGCAGCCGCTGGCCGCCGGCGAGATCGACCAGCGCACCGGCAAGGTGGTGGAGCCCACCTATGCCAACTGGACCATGCATCCCAACAACCCGATGGCCGCGCCCGTGGCCGCCGAATAGAAGCCCGGGCGAAGGGAGAGGCTCCGGGGAGATCCACAGTCGCCTTTTCGGAAGCTTCGGCCAGCCCGACGCGACGATCGCCAAAAAAGGGCCCGGAGCACGCTTCGGGCCCTTTGCGTCGAGGGCTTGGCCCAGGTCGCCGGAACAAACCTCCCCTCCTCCACATTGCCACGAGGTCTGCCCACAGGAGAGCCATCGTGATCAGCGACCTCTGGTACAAGAACGCCGTCATCTATTGCCTGTCGGTTGAGACCTTCATGGATTCCAACGGCGACGGCGTCGGGGATTTCGAGGGCCTGTCGCGACGGCTGGACTATCTGGCGGGGCTCGGCGTCAACGCGATCTGGCTGATGCCCTTCCAGGTCTCGCCGGGAAAGGACGACGGCTATGACGTCGCCGACTACTACAATGTCGACCCGCGCTACGGGACGCTCGGCGATTTCGTCGACTTCACCCATGGCTGCAAGCAGCGCGGCATCCGCGTTCTGATCGACCTCGTCGTCAACCACACGTCCGACCAGCATCCCTGGTTCCAGTCAGCCCGCAGCGATCCGGCCTCCCCCTATCGCGACTGGTACGTCTGGTCGAAGAAGAAGCCGGCGAACGCGGACCAGGGCATGGTGTTTCCCGGCGTCCAGGAAAGCACCTGGACCCGTGACGAGAAGGCTGGCGAATACTATTTCCACCGGTTCTACAAGTTCCAGCCGGACCTCAACACCGCCAATCCGCACGTGCAGGCGGAGATCCTCAAGATCATGGGCTTCTGGATCCAGCTCGGCGTCAACGGCTTCCGCATGGACGCGGTCCCCTTCGTGATCGCCGAGAAAGGCGCGCATGTCAGGAAGCCGAAGGAGCAGTTCGACATGCTGCGCACCTTCCGGGAATTCCTGCAGTGGCGGCAGGGGG
>JAEZHO010000105.1 GCA_023416545.1 Pseudomonadota bacterium | reverse complement strand
GCGACCTGGCCGCCGTATTGAAGCCGGGCTCGGTGATCGTCGACAAGTCCACGGTCCCCGTCGGCACCGGCGATGCGGTCGAGCGTATCGTTGCTGAAACGCGCCCCGGGGTTACGATCCATGTCGCTTCCAACCCGGAGTTCCTGCGCGAGGGATCCGCAATCGGCGACTTCCTGGAGCCGGACCGCATCGTGATCGGATGCAATGACAAGGCGGCCGAGGACATCCTGAGTGAGGTCTATGCCCCCTTGCAGGCGAAGGGCTACCGCCTCATCAAGACCAAACGCCGTAGCGCCGAGCTCATCAAGTATGCCTCGAACGCGTTTCTCGCCACCAAGATCAGCTTCATCAACGAGATGGCCGATCTTTGCGAAGCGGTCGGCGCCGACATCGCCGACGTTGCGCTCGGCATGGGGACCGATAGCCGCATCGGACCGAAATTCCTCCAGGCAGGACCCGGCTACGGTGGCTCGTGCTTCCCGAAGGACACGTTGGCGCTCGTGCGCACCTCGCAGGAGTACGGCGTCAACCTGCGGATCGTCGAGCAGACCGTAGCCGCAAACACCGCCCGCAAACGGCGGATGATCCAGAAGGTGCGCCATATCCTGCACGGGGATGTGGACGGCAAGAAGATCTCCGTACTCGGCCTTACCTTCAAGGCCAACACCGACGACATGCGCGATTCACCGGCCATTCCGCTGATCGAATTGCTGCAGAGGTCCGGCGCCGAGGTGCATGCCTATGATCCCGAGGGGATCGAGCAGGCCAAGAAGGTGCTGGATAATGTCACCTACCATCACGATCCCTATGAATGCTCGCAGGGTGCCGACGCAGTCGTGATCATGACCGACTGGGAGAGCATCCGTCACATCGATCTCACCAGGCTTGCCTCGGTCATGCGCAGGGACGTGCTTATCGACCTGCGCCGCGTCTATCCCCCCGAAGAGGCTGCCAACCACGGCTTCTCGGTCGAGACCATCGGGCGAACCGGCCTGGAGCCACACGCGATCGGGCAATACGAACCGCGGTTCATGGAATCCGACATCAACGTCCTGACGCGGAAAACCCAAGGCGAACTGGCGTGAGACGGACAGTAGAACAAGGTGTCAACATGACTATGATGAAAGACAAAATCCGGAATGCAGCCTCCCCCGCACGATTTGGCCGCATGGCTCTGCTGGCCGCGATGCTCCTGTGCGGGGTCGGATCATCTCTCTCGCAGGCCTCCACTACCGATGGTCGGCCGCTGAGCGCGTCGGAACTCCTCCTGCTGGTCAAGGATCGCACCTGGCAGTGGAGCGAGGGTGCCGGGCGTTTCTTCGGCGATGGCAGACGGTTCATCGCCTTTAGCCGCGGCGAGGATGGCCCGAGCTACGGCGAGGGTCGCTTCCGGCTGACTGACAGCGGCCGGCTCTGCCTCGTGGCGGATTGGTACACGCCTGCGGGCGCAAAGAAGGACAAGACCTGCTTCCTCCACAAGGAGGCCGACGGGGTCATATACCAACGGCGCGAGGGAAGCGGCGACTGGTATCCATTCAAGCACTCGCCGGTGCTCGATACCGACGAGTACGCCAAGTTTACGGACAAAGACCTCGTATCGGAGGAGGTCGCAAAGATCAAAGCGGAGGTGGACGCGAAGACAGCAAATCAGAAAGGCAACCAACAATGAGCGAAAAAAGCATCAACATATCCCGGCGCGGAATGCTTCAGACAGCCGCTATGCTTGCCGGGGGCGCAGCATTTGCGATGACCGCCGGCAAGTCACTGGCGCAGCCAGAGGCACAGGTCCAGGCCACGGAGGCAGCACCCTCCAGGGACGTCCTGAAGGACAAGCGGCCGATCCTTCACGCAAACGGATCCCGTTTCGGAGCCTACGACCCCCACGGTGATTTCAGAGATGAGAAGGGCGACGTCACGGAACATCTGTTCCTTCCCTGGGAGGACGTCGATCTTTCGAACCTCGGCACCGCCGACGACTATGCCTATGAACGTGGCCGCAAGCTCCTCATCACGATCGAGCCCTGGTCATGGGACCAGAACTGGAACGTGTCCTCGAACCTGCTGCGCCAGCGCATTCTTTCCGGCTACTATGACGCCAACATGCAGGCCATCTGCGATGCGCTTTCCGGCTTCAAGTGCCCGATCACGATCCGGTGGGCGCAGGAGATGGATAATCCCTATGGCCGCTTCACGTGGTCTCTGTGGCCTCCGGCAGACTACATCAAGGCCTTCCGGCGCATGCACGCCATCGTCAAGAAGACGCTGCCGGAAGCCAAGATGATGTGGTCGCCACGTGGCGAGAAGGGTCTCCAGGCCTACTATCCCGGTGACAAGTTCGTCGACATCGTCGGCCTCAGCGTGTTTGGCTACGAGCCATTCGACAAGATAGAGTATGGCGCACCGCGTTCCTTCGCCGAAAGCGTGAAACGGGGCTACGAGCTGTCCGCCGGGTTCGGCAAGCCGATCTGGGTCGCCGAACTGGGCTACGAAGGCGGCAAGGATTACCTCACGAAGTGGGTCGAGGAGGCTACCCGCAAGTACCCCGAATACCCGGCGCTTGAGGAAGTCGTCTACTTCAACGACAAGGAAGTCTGGCCCTGGCCCTACGGCCTCGGGTTGCCCAACTGGCGCGTCGTACGAAATGCGCCGATGTATGCGCAACGTTCCCAGCGTGGCTGAGCCTCCGAGCCAAAGGACATTGCGCAGACGAAGGGCCTGCGATAGCGCAGGCCCTTCCCGTTCAGGCTGGTCAGCGGTTAACCGGAGCGTTGCTATCGGGGCGCATGCGTGGGTTTTCGGGCGTCGGCAATTCTCATCATCCGTGATGAGAATTGCCGCCATGATCCGACGCTCTCGATCACCATCGTGCCTGTCGCTTGGCTGGTGATCCGGTCGAAAGTCTGATACATCTTTGTTTACTCATATAATCCAATCTCACTCCCACCGAGAACGCCGGACCCCAGGATGAAGAACATTCTTGTCACCGGTGGCGCCGGCTACATTG
>JAEZHO010000097.1 GCA_023416545.1 Pseudomonadota bacterium | reverse complement strand
GCGGTAGCTGCCTTGGCGTTCGGACAGATGGAAACCCGGCGCCACGCTATCTTTATTAGGAAACCGCTATGACGTCTCACAAAGTATCGCTGGTCACCGGCGGTGCCGGCTTCATCGGGTTTAATCTCTGCAAGAAGCTGCTCGGACGAGGTGACAAGGTCGTCTGCGTTGACGACATGACATCGGGAATGCCGCAACATGTCGGCGAATTGCGTCGGGATGCCAAGTTCGAGTTCATCCGCCACGACGTATGCGATGCGCTGGATCTGAAGGTCGACCGCATCTTCAATCTCGCTTGCCCGGCCTCTCCCCCCGCCTATCAGGCCGATCCGATCAAGACGACCCTCACCAGCGTGCTCGGCGTGCGCAACATGCTGGAGCTTGCCGTGACCAACGGCGCCCGCATCCTGCACACGTCTACGTCGGAAGTTTATGGCGATCCGCTCGAGCACCCGCAGCGGGAAAGCTATAATGGCAACGTCCATACCATGGGGCCGCGCGCCTGCTACGACGAGGGCAAGCGCTGCGCCGAGACGCTGCTCCACGACTATCACCGGCTTCACGGTGCAGACGTCCGCGTCGTGCGCATCTTCAACACCTACGGCCCGGGAATGCGGTCCGACGACGGACGGGCGGTCTCGAATTTCATCGTCCAGGCTCTTACGGGCCAGGACCTGACGATATATGGCACCGGCAACTACACCAGATCCTTCTGCTACGTGGACGATCTGGTCGACGGGATGCTGCTCCTGATGGAACTGGACGGCGATCACCCCGCGCCCGTCAACCTCGGAAATCCGCACGAGATCGCCATCAAGGATCTGGCGGAGCTGGTGCTTGCCGAGACGGGCTCCCGTTCCGGCATCATCCATCTCCCGAGCGTCATCGATGACCCTCGGGTTCGCTGCCCCGACATCACCCGCGCAACGAAGCTGCTCGGCTGGAAGCCCAAAGTCCGCATCGAGGACGGACTGAAGGAGACGATTGACTACTTCCGGCGCGAGCTGGCGGAGCCTGCGGAAAAGATTTGCCGCACCACGTAACGCCATGCTGCTTCTCGAAGATCAGGGCATACCCGCAGATCACCTGCGACGGGTGGATACGGACCGAAGCGAGCGCGCGTCCTCCAGCCGCGCCGACAGGGTCGGACAGGTCCGCAGCCCGCGACCGGCATCGGAACGCCTGCAGCCGGTTTTCCGGGGCTGGCGCAAGGCCGTCAATTGGGCCGGCATTGCGGTCTGGGTGGCCAGCGTCTGCTATCTGGGTGCCTGGTGGTTCGATCCCGGTCATGTCGAGACCTATCCCCGCTATATCGCGGTGACCGTCGCGCTTGCCTGGGCCACGTTTACCCCGGCCTATTTCATCTTCATCTTTGCCTTCGCAAAGATACCGCCGAAGAACGCGCCCGTACCGTCCGACATGCGCCTAGCCGCGGTGGTGACGAAGGCACCGTCCGAGCCCCTGGCCGTGGTGCAGAAGACGCTTCTGGGAGCGTTGAAGCAGGAGGGCGTCTCCTGCGACGTCTGGCTCGCCGATGAGAAGCCGGACGCCGCGACGCTCGCCTGGTGCCGCGAGCATGGGGTAAACGTGTCGACCCGGAACGGGATCGCAGACTATCAGCGGCCCGACTGGCCGCGGCGGGCACGCTGCAAGGAGGGAAACCTCTCCTATTTCTACGATCAGTACGGCTACACGCAATACGATATCGTCACGCAGTTCGACGCCGACCACGTGCCCTCTCCCGATTACATCCGGCACGCGGTAGCCCCGTTCGCCGATCCGCGCGTAGGCTATGTTTCCGCGCCGAGCATATGCGATGCCAACGCTCCCGAGAGTTGGGCGGCCCGTGGCCGCCTCTATGTGGAGGCGAGCCTGCATGGGGCATTGCAGGCTGGATACAATGCCGGTTGGGCGCCACTCTGCATCGGCTCGCATTATACGGTCCGCACTGCCGCCCTGAAGGAGATCGGCGGCCTCGGCCCCGAACTCGCCGAAGATCATTCGACCACGTTGCTGTTCAACGCCGGGGGTTGGCGCGGAGTCCATGCGATCGACGCGATCGCCCATGGCGAGGGTCCTGCCACCTTTACCGACCTTGTCGTCCAGGAATTCCAGTGGTCTCGAAGCCTGATGATGATCCTGCTGAAGTATTCGCCCACCTACGTGCCGAAGCTTCACGGCCGGATACGATTCCAGTTCCTGTTCTCCCAGTTCTGGTACCCGCTGTTCTCGATCATGATGGCGATGATGTACGCGATGCCCGTCTATGCCCTGCTGACGGGCATGCCGATGGTCAACACCACCTATCTGGATTTCTTCGTGCACATGCTGCCGGCCTCGACGACGGTGCTGGTCATGGCATACTGGTGGCGCTCGACGGGGATGTTCCGCCCGGCCGATGCCAGAATTCTCTCCTGGGAGGGGATGGCCTTCCTGTTCCTGCGGTGGCCCTGGTCGCTTTTCGGCACGGTGGCCGCGATCATCGACCATCTCCGCGGCCGGGTCGCCGACTTCCGCGTTACGCCCAAAGGGCGCGAAAGCACGGCGCATCTGCCCTTCAGGGTGATAGCCCCCTATCTCTTCCTGGCGCTCGTTTCGGCGACCACCGCGTGGCTGGTGCGCGATCCCGGCACGGCAGCCGGCTTCTATCTGTTCAATATCATCAATGCCCTCATCTATGGCGGCCTCACCCTCCTCGTGCTGATACGGCACAGTCTGGAGAACGGCCTCGGCTTCCTCCCTCTGAGCCCGCAGGGCCTGCTCGTCGCAATCCTGCTTGCAACCGTTGGAAGCGCCACCAGCCTGGCGATCCACAACAACGGACTGAGGGGCGTGGCGGCCTGGAACGAGGGCATCGATGCGTTCACCCTGACGCGGCCGGTCTACTCCTATACCGGCGCCGGCAAGTCGTTGGCCGACGAGCCG
>JAEZHO010000465.1 GCA_023416545.1 Pseudomonadota bacterium | reverse complement strand
GGCTGCGAGCGCTAGGGCTGAGAAGAAGACGGTCGGGCATCGGTCGTAGCGAGTGGCAACCCGTTTGCCAGGCCTCGAGGCGGCCGAACATGATCTCGATGCGTTGCGGTGTCTGTGGCGGCGTTTGCCGCAGCAGACATCCGCGACGAGGTCGGTTTCTTCCAAGCGGTGCGAGCAGCACTGGTGAAGACGACCGCCACCGGCAAGATGTCGGACAAGGCAAAGGCGCTGGCTGTCGAGCAGTTGCTCAATCAGGCTGTCGCCAATGCCGAGATCGTTGACATCCTCAAAGCGGCCGGACTGCAGTCGCCGGACATCTCCGTTTTGTCGGATGAATTCCTCGTCGACGTCCAAAAGATGGAGAAGAAGAACCTCGCTCTGGAGGCCCTGAAGAAGCTGCTGAATGGCGAGATCAGGAGCCGCTCGCAATCCAACGTCGTCCAGTCCAAGGCCTTCTCCAGGCGGCTGGAAGATGCGGTGGCCCGCTATCATGCCAACGCGATCTCCACCGTCGAGATGATCCAGGAGTTGATCGCGCTGGCGAAGGAGATGCAAGCTGCAGCAGCTCGAGGGGAAGAGTTGGGCCTCTCGAAGGAGGAGGTCGCCTTCTACGATGCGCTTGCGGTCAATGACAGTGCCGTCCAGGCGATGGGCAGCGACCAATTGCGCGTGATTGCCCATGAACTTGTCGACCAGATGCGCAAGTCTGCGACGGTTGACTGGCATCATAAGTCGAGCGCTCGGGCCAAGATGCGGGTTCTCGTCAAGCGCATCCTCAAGAAGTTCGGTTATCCGCCCGATCTGGAGCAAGAGGCGGTGCAGACCGTGCTGGCGCAGGCGGAGGTGTTGTTGAAGGAGGTCGCAGGCCATTGAGCCTGTGAACTTCGCGCATTCTTGAAAAGCAGGGGACTATGTCTGAAGGGATGTTGGCGGCGGTTGCTGGTGTAGCCGCAGTGTTTGTGACGCTGGCGCAATGGTACTTTTCGGCACGTGCCGCAAGCCGTCAGCGTGACGTTGAGATGACCCAGTGGGGTCACGAAGTGATTGACGTAATGGCGGAGATTGAGACGGCTTCCTTTCCGCTTTCTCCAGAAACCAAACACAGCCCGGCTGAGATCGAGAAGCTCAGCGAGAGAGCGAGCGCCTTGGTTGACAAGGGGCGCTGGTTTTTTCCCAATGTGAAACCTGACGAGTACTATACCTTCTTCGGGCGTGAAATCACATGGTTGCCAGTTCGCGCAACGGACAGAATTAGTAGCACTGACGAGGGGATACGGGTTGAGATCCTCGACTACATTTTGAAGGCTTGTTACGTGGCTCGTCACCTTGCCGGTGGTGGGGACGGAGATCGACGTGCAATGCGAGCGCATGTTTGGGAAGCGCGAGGTAGTTTCGTCTCACTCTTGCAGGACGAGATGGGAAGCTCATTGAGGCGAAAAGGTCAAGACAGTATGGGTGACCAGATCGACAAGAACCCAAACGACTGGAGCCCCCCAACGCGTCCTCTTGGCGTCCTGCAACAGACTTGAGCGGACTCGAGGTGTTGGCCTCGAGCTCGCAGTAGCAGAGTGGTAGAGTATATTAGTTCTGGTGGGGCTCACACAGCTGCAGCGCGATGTACGAGTGGAGACGAAACGACTCAGGAATTGGCAACCCCGAAGGCCTTCTTCATCACTCTCGTCAGAACCTTTAGCTTCGCGTAAGTGCCTCCGTAGTGGCGTTCGCCTGTTCCGGGGTTTAGATGTCCCATGATCGCGTTCTTGTCGATTGCGGATGCCTCCGCCAACGAGAGACGATCGGCCATGCCGTGGCGAAGGGAATGAACAGTGTGCTTGGGATCGTCGGTGATTTCCCTAATTCGCTTCATCAGTACTGCTGATGCAGTCGTCGGGCCGGTTGGTTTAATATATCTGGCGAATAGGTAGCGGCTATCACCAGCTAACGCCAACGCCTCAACGGCAGCTTGGAGAGCATCACCAACCAACGGAATGTCCCGTGCAGAAGAGGCTGTCTTCAACCGACGGTCCGAATGGGCGCGGATTTTTATGTGCGGTAGCTCTCCATCCACGGTCACGTCCTGCACCCGCAATCCAGTTATTTCGGCTATTCGCGCGCCAGTTCCGTCCAGCAGCCTCCATAGGAGCTGAACGTCCTTCTTCGCCTTGCCGATTATGAGCGCGGTGATCTGATCCTTTACCTCATCAGGAAGCGGGTATCTGGCCTCCGAGACCGCCTCCACGTTTCTCGGCAGATCCAGTTTTCTGAACGGGTTCTCGAAACCTGCCTCCTTCTCTGTGATGAAGCAGGTAATCAATCCTTTCAGCGTGTTGAGTTCCCGACGCACGGACGCTGGCTTCAGGCCCAGCGAAAGGTAATGGTCACGGACCTTCTTTGCTGTGTCACGCGTCCACTGATCGAGGGGAGGGACTGGATCAAGGGCTGCATGCACATTAGCAACGATGCGTTCCACACGTCGCAGCTTCTTACGGAACTCGAATTCTGTGCCGTCCAGCTTCTCCGCTACATAAACCCTCATTGCGTCCTCGAGTGTAGGGCCGGGTTTTGGTGGCACATCCCCCATCAGAGTCCTCACCTTGAACACATCCGACGGGTTGTCGATCCTCGGCTCCCCAGTTTCTGGGTCCTCCGGATAGCGAGATGCAATATGCTCTGCCATGAGCTCCCGAAGAAGCTTCTCATCCTCGGTCAGTGGCTCGGCTGCAGGGTTCTCAATCCCTAGCGCGCGGATTTCGTCCATTAGTTCTTCATATCGCTGAAGCTTCGTACTGGCAGTGCTATCGCCCAACCGCGTCTGGCGAGCGTAAGCTCTTTTCGCAGCCTCCAGTTCCTTCTCGAAGGCAGCATGAACCGTTGGATAACGCCTCAGGGCCTCGGATCGCGAATTGCCGAGGGTGGCAACAAGTTCACTCTTTCCGACAAAAGGCCTCAGTTTCGCTGAAACGCGCCGACGGTATCGATAAGTGGTGGAATGTCCTTTTAGCTCTTGGATGTACCGCAAGACCAACCCCATGGTGTACCTCTCAGTGTACTGTGTTGTGTACTGAGGGAGGCGCTATGGCTATGTATTCATTGATATTGTTGATTTTTTAGAACGAAAATGGCGCACCCGACAGGATTCGAACCTGTGACCTTTGGAATCGGAATCCAACACTCTATCCAGCTGAGCTACGGGTGCTAACCGCCGGCGAGTCTCGCTCGCCGCTCCGATGGCTGGTACTTAACCCAGGATGCGGCCGGCATCAATGCCCCATCATCGTCTCGGCGCGGAAAATAAACCGGGCGGCCGGAGCGGCGGCGCGGGCCGGGGCAGGCGGCACCCGGCGGCGTGCCGACGGGTGGGGAGAGGACTTCAGGAAGGGCTCCAGGAAGGGCTCGGGGGAGAGCCCCTGTCAGGCCATCATCATCGCGCCCGGGCCCGGTGTCGCGCCGGGCGGGCACTTGCCGAGGATGATCATGCCGAGCACCTCGTCCTTGGTCACGTCGCTCGTGCGCGCATGGCCCACCACCTGGCCGTTCTTCATCACGTAGACGCGGTCGGCGAGGTCGAAGACGTCGTGGATGTCGTGGCTGATCAGGAAGATGCCGATGCCTTCCTTCTTCAACTGCTTGATGAGGTCGCCCACCTGGGCGGTCTCCTGCGGGCCAAGGGCGGCCGTCGGCTCGTCCATGATCAGGATGCGGGCGTCGAAGAGGATGGCGCGGGCGATCGCCACCGATTGACGCTGGCCGCCGGAGAGCGCCTTTACCGGTTCCTTGAAGCGCTTGAAGTTGGGGTTCAGCCGGCCCATCACCTTGCGGGCATTGGCCTCCATGGCGACGTCGTCGAGCGTGCCCCAGGGGGTCTGCAGTTCGCGGCCGAGATAGAGGTTGGCGGCGGCATCGACATTGTCGGCGACGGCGAGCGTCTGGTAGATCGTCTCGATCCCGTATCCCTTGGCGTCGCGCGGGTTCTTGATGTCGGCCGGCTCGCCGTTGATGAGGATCTCGCCGGCATCGCGGCGATAGGCGCCCGACAGGATCTTGATCAGCGTCGACTTGCCGGCGCCGTTGTGGCCGAGCAGGGCGACGACCTCGCCCGGATAAAGGTCGATGCTGGCATTCTCGACGGCATGGATCCCGCCGAAGGAGATGGAAATATTCCGCATTTCCACGAGCGGAGTGTTTTGGTCCGTCACGATGAAAACTCCTGTTTACTTGGCGCGGGCGCGGTAGACGGTGTCGAGCCAGACGGCGAGCACCAGGACCGCCCCGACCACGATGCGCTGCAGCGGCGTGTCGATGCCGAGCAGGACCATGCCGGACTGGAGGGATTGCATGACGAGCGCGCCCAGCATGGCGCCGGCAACCGTGCCCATGCCGCCGGACAGCGACGTCCCGCCGATCACCGCGGCGGCGATCGTGTAGAGCTCGTCGAGTTCGCCCTGCGCGTTGGTCGCCGCGTTCAGGCGGGCCGTGGAGATGGCCGCGGCGATGGCGCAGAGCATGCCCATCAGCGCGAAGATGCGCACCGTCACCCAGCGGGTCTTGATGCCCGCCAGTTCCGCCGCCTCCGGATTGCCGCCGATGGCGAAGACATAGCGCCCGAAGCGGAGCCGCGTGGCGATGAAGGTCATGACGATGCCGACGCCGATGGCGATCAGCACCGGAACGGCGATGCCGTGGGAGATGAGCAGCCCGCCCTCCGGCCAGGCGATGCCGTTGGCCTCCGCATAGCGGCGGGCGATGGCGACCGGCCAGTAGTAGCTGTTGGCGACCTGGACGGCGCCGAGGACGAGAATGCAGCTGATCGCGCCGATCACGTATTCCGCCCAGACGGGCCGGCGGGGGAAGGAGAAGCGCTTGCGCTGCCGCCGGGCGTTGATGATGGCGGCGACGATCGCAAGGCAGGCGAGCGCGCCGACGATCCAGCTCCAGGTGGCGCCGATCGAGCCTTCCGTGCCGCCGCCCATCAGGCGGAAGGTGGCGTTCATCGGCGCGACCGTCTGGCCGCTGGTGACGAACCAGGTGGCGCCGCGCCAGACGAGCAGCCCGCCGAGCGTGACGATGAAGGAGGGAACGCCCAGGAAGGCGACGATTGAGCCCTGCAGTGCGCCGATCGCGCCCCCGACCACGAGGCCGGTCGCCAGCGCCAGGATCCAGATGCCCGGGTAGTCGAAGCCCAGGAGTTGCGGCAGGATATGGGCCTGCGTGACGCCCATGATCATGCCGGTGAAGCCGAGGATCGAGCCGA
>JAEZHO010000456.1 GCA_023416545.1 Pseudomonadota bacterium | reverse complement strand
GCGAAGACGAGCCGCATCGAGATCGGCACGGCCGTCATCGACATGCGCTACGAGAACCCCCTCTACATGGCAGAGGATGCCGGTGCCGCCGACCTGATCGCCGGCGGGCGGCTGCAGCTCGGCATCAGCCGCGGCTCGCCGGAGCAGGTGATCGACGGATGGCGCTATTTCGGCTACCAGCCGGCCGAGGGGCAAAGGGATGCCGACATGGGCCGCCGCCACGCGGAAGTCTTCCTCGATGTGCTGAAAGGGGAGGGGTTTGCCCAGCCGAACCCGCGCCCGATGTTTCCAAATCCGCCCGGCATGCTGCGGCTGGAGCCCCATTCGGAGGGCCTCAGGGACCGCATCTGGTGGGGCGCCGGCTCCAACGCGACGGCGGTCTGGGCAGCGAAGCTCGGCATGAACCTGCAGTCGTCGACGCTGAAGGACGACGAGACGGGCGAGCCCTTCCATATCCAGCAGGCAAAGCAGATCCGTGCCTATCGCGAGGCGTGGAAGGAGGCGGGCCATGCGCGCACGCCCCGCGTTTCGGTCTCGCGGTCGATCTTCGCGATCGTCAGCGACCAGGACCGGGCCTATTTCGGGCAGAGCAAGGACGAGGATTCGATCGGCTATATCGACGCCAACACGCGCGCCATCTTCGGCCGTTCCTATGCGGCGGAGCCGGATCGGCTGATCGAGGAATTGCGGGGAGACGAGGCGATCGCCGAGGCCGACACGCTGCTCCTGACGGTGCCGAACCAGCTCGGCGTGGCGTATAACGCCCATGTCATCGAGGCGATCCTGACGCATGTCGCGCCGGCGCTCGGCTGGCGCTGATCGATCCGGTCAGGGTGGAAACGAGCGGGTGCGTTCCGGCCTTGGCGTTAGTGCCGGGGCCGGAGTGCCCTGAGCCGGCTTTCGTCAGCTGCTGCGGGTGCGGGCGAGGCCGTCCTTGGCCGGCTGGTAGTTGGGGTCCAGCCGCGCGGCGTGGGAGAACGACTTGGCCGCGCGGGTCCGGTCGCCGCGGGTCTCGTAGACGAGGCCCTGGTTCGTCCAGGATTCGGCCAGCTTGTCGTTGTAGCCGATCGCGGTGTTGATGTCGGCAAAGGCGTTCTCGTCGTCGCCCATCGCCAGATAGGAGACGGCGCGGCCGTTATAGGGCTCCGGCGAGTTGGGCGACAGCGAGATCGCCTTGGAGAAGTCCTCGATCGCCTGGGCGTGCTGGCCGCGAAGCTGGTAGATCAGGCCGCGGTTGTGGAAGGCCCGGCCGTCGGTCGTGTCCAGCTGGATCGCCCGGTTGAAATCGTTGAAGGCCTCGTCGTTGCGGCCGGCCTGGCGGTAGATGTTGCCGCGGCCGATATAGGCGACGTCGTAATTGGGGTTGAGCTGGATGGCCCGGTTGTAGTCGTTCGCGGCTTCCACGGGCTTGCCCATGTTGCGATAGACCAGCGCGCGGTTGGCATAGGCCTGGTAGAACTGCGGGTTGAGCTGGATGGCGCGGTTGAAATCGTCGAGCGCCGGCTTGAACTGCCCGGCGCGGCCATAGGCGGAACCGCGGACGTTGTAGCCCTCCGGATCGCCGGGATTGGCGTTGATGACGGAGGTCAGCGAGGCGATGTTCTCTTCCGAGCCCTGGGCGCGATCGACGGTGATGAGATCGGTCGTCTGGGTCGTGGTCGAGCAGCCGGCAAGAAGGAGGGAGGAGGCAAGGGCGAGGGCGGAGAAAGTGGCCTTGCTGCGAATCGGGAAAATGAGGGTCGGAAGGCAGATTGTTGCGGATGACGTAGCAGCAGTCTTGAAGGCCATCAGGCTCGTTTCCTCGTATCTTGCAGGAGCGGATGCACGATCCGGTAAATGCGAAAGGCGGCGGCGCCCAAGTCGCCACCGCCTCATTAGCACGTCAAAGACGTCGAAAAAACGGCCGATTAGCGGCTCGAACGCGGCGCTGCAATCAGGCCTTCGCGCTGCATGCGCTTGCGGGCCAGCTTGCGGACGCGGCGAACTGCCTCGGCCTTTTCACGCGCACGCTTCTGGGAAGGCTTTTCGTAGTAGTCGCGCATCTTCATTTCACGGAAGATGCCTTCGCGCTGCATCTTCTTCTTGAGAGCGCGGAGAGCCTGATCAACGTTGTTGTCGCGGACAAGTACCTGCACGTGTAATCCCGTTCCTTGGTTGGGTTGCTCGCCGGGAATCCGATCCGATTCGAGGCGAAAAGAATAACTGTGCCCGGCCGGAAAGCCGTGCGATTGGTTCGGCAGATAGCAGAGGCGGGCCCGGAAGTCCATATCCCCGCACGGGGTGGAGCGCCAAAAATGTGGCGCGGGCCCGGAAGAACGGGCCACACGGGCATCGCGACGAGAATGCGGCGTATACTAAAGGTTGCGTCATGATAGTATTGCAATTCATGGTGAATACGTCATAGTTGCTCCCGGGTGGGTTGCGGGCCGCGACGGGCACTGGGGGCGATATGCGGACGACGGTCCTCTTTCTGATGATGGCGGTCATGCCGCTGTCTGCGTGCTCTCCGAATGCGGGCGCTGGAAGGATCGTGTTCGGGGAGACGGTCGGCCTGTCGACCACCGGCAATCTGCGCATCATCTCCGAGCGCCGGCGCCACGGCATGCCGGTGGTCTGCACGGAGCCCAGCCCGGACTATGCCATCGCCTTCGGCTCCGCGCGCAAGGCGAAGCTCGACCTGCCCGGACCGACGCCGGCGAGCGGGCGGAAGGTGGAGGGCGAGCTTACCTCCACCGAGGCCGTGAGCCTCGGCGAGGGCCGAGACGCGGCCGTGCTTGCCCTGCGGGACGGTCTCTACAATGCCTGCCAGAGTTACGCGAACGGCGTAATAGGCCATGACGCCTACGCCATGATCCTCAGCCAGTACGGCGCCCTGCTGGTGGCGCTCGTCGGCAACGGCGCGGAGCGGCAGGGTGCCGCCGCGACATCGATCGGGACGCAGAACGCCACCATTTCCGCCCTCACCGTCGCCTGCGTGAGCAGTCACGACAGGTCGCGCGGCGTGGCGACCAACGCCCTGCTGACACCCGAATTTTGCCGGCGCGTCTTCGAGCGCGCGATGGCGCCACGGCGCTAGCAGCCTGCGGTTGCGCCCCTCTCCGCGGCCGTCGGAACTTTTCCGCCGGACGTCGCAAAAACGCTATTGCGGCGCGTGTCGATTTGCGATGGGTATGTCCCCAAGGACGCTCCCTCCGGAGCGAAGATCAGAAGGGGCGACATGCGCAGATATTCGGTTTTTGCCGTGGCCCGCGAGGCACTTCGCGGACACAAGGGCTGGGAAGCCCAGTGGTCTTCGCCGGAGCCCCGCGCAAGCTATGACGTGATCATCATCGGTGGCGGCGGGCACGGGCTGGGTGCCGCATATTACCTCGCCAAGGAACACGGGATCACCAACGTCGCCGTCCTGGAAAAGGGATGGCTCGGCGGCGGCAATACCGGCCGCAACACGACCATCATCCGCTCCAACTATCTCTACGAAGAGAGCATGGACATCTACGAGCATTCCCTGAAGCTGTGGGAAGGCTTGAGCCAGGATCTCAACTACAACGTCATGTATTCGCCGCGCGGCGTGATGATGCTGTCGCACAACAGCCATGACGTCCAGAGCTTCAAGCGGCATATCAGCGCCAACACGCTCTACGGCATCGACAACGAGTGGCTGACGCCCGAGCAGGCCAAGGCCATGGTGCCGGTGCTCGACAT
>JAEZHO010000449.1 GCA_023416545.1 Pseudomonadota bacterium | reverse complement strand
GCGACCTTGATGGGAAGGCCGCGGAAGCGCTCCCGGAAGGTCTTGTAGTGCTGCCGCGCCAGGAGCGTGGTCGGCACGACGACAGCGACCTGCCCACCGTTCATCGCAGCCAGGAAGGCCGCCCTGAGCGCGACCTCGGTTTTGCCGAACCCGACGTCGCCGCAGACGAGCCGGTCCATCGGCTTGCCCGCCTCGAGGTCTTCGCGGACCGATTCGATCGCCGTCGCCTGGTCGTCCGTCTCGTCATAGGGAAAACGGGCGGCGAATTCGTCGTAGAGCCCGTCGGGTGCGGCCAGGACCGGCGCGCGGCGGGTGATGCGGCTGGCGGCAACGCGGATCAGCCCCTCCGCCATGTCGAGCAGGCGCTTCTTGAGCTTTGCCTTGCGCGCCTGCCATGCCCCGCCGCCGAGCTTGTCCAGCGGCGCTTCGGCCGCGTCCGACCCGTAGCGCGACAAAAGGTCGATGTTTTCGACCGGCAGGAAGAGCTTGGCGTGATCGGCGTAATGGAGTTCGAGGCAGGCGCGCGGCGCGCCGGCCGCCTCGATCGTCACCAGTCCGACGAAGCGCCCGATCCCGTGTTCCGCATGGACGACGAGCGAGCCTTCGTCGAGGCCCGATACTTCCGAGATGAAGTCGCTGCCGCGCTTGCGCCGCTTGCCTCGGCGAACCATCCGGTCCCCGAGAATGTCCTGCTCGCCGATGATCGCGAAACTGTCGGTCTCGAACCCGGTCTCCAGATTGAGAACCGCCGACGCGGCCTCGCCCTTGTCGAGCTTGTCCAGGTCGGAGAAGGATTCGACCGGCCTGACGCGCTCCAGCCCGTGTTCCTCGAGCACCTGCAGCAGGCGGTCGAGCGAGCCCGGGGACCAGCCAGTGACCAGGACCTTCCGGCCCGCGGCGCGTCGCTCGGCGATATGCTTCACCGCAAGGTCGAAGACGTTGACGCGTTCGTCGCGATCGTCCTTCTCGGCCTGCGACTTCGCCCAGCGGGGCCCGACGCGTGCGTCGAGCTCGATGACCCGGCGACTTTGCGTGTCATGTTCGTTGAAGGGCGTGATGCGGACCGCGTTTGCCTCGTCCAGCGCCGCGGCGAACGCCTTGCCGTCGAGATAGAGCTGCCCGGGCGGGACCGGCTTGTAGGGTGCGGCCTGGGCTGCTGCGCCCTTGCCCTGCGAGCCGCTGTCGCGACGCGCCTCGTAATAGTCGAGGATAAGCTTGGATCGCTCGTTCGCCGCCTCGCGGGCGGTATGATCGGTGACGAGCCGGAAGTCCTTCAGATAGTCGAATGCCGTGTCGAGGCGCTCGTAGAAGAGCGGCAGCCAATGCTCCATGCCCGCATACCGGCGGCCTTCGGATACGGCCTGGTACAGCGCATCGTCACGGGTGGCGGCACCGAACAGCGCCAGATAATTCGTCCGGAACCGGCTGATCGTGTCGGGCGTCAGCGAGACCTCGCTCATCGGGTTGAGATCGAGAGAGCGTGCCTGACCCGTCGTCCGCTGGCTGGCGGGATCGAATGTACGGATCGTTTCCAGCGTGTCGCCGAAGAAGTCGAGGCGGACGGGTTCGTCGCTCCCCGGGACGAAGACATCGAGAATGCCGCCGCGCACGGCGAACTCTCCCACCTCGCGCACGGTCGGGACCCGGTCGAAGCCGTTGCGCTCAAGGCGCGCGGCGATGTCGTCCATCCGGACGGTGCTGCCCGGTCGGGCCGAGAAGGCCAGGCTTTCGATCACCTCGGCCGGCGCGATCTTCTGCAGCATGGCATTGACGGTGACGAGCACGATTGCCGGATGGGGCTTGCGCGCATGGGCGATCAGACCGGATAGCGCCGCAAGTCTCCGGGCGGAGACGTCCGCGCCCGGGGATACGCGGTCATAGGGTAGGCAGTCCCATGCCGGCAGGGTCAGGACCGGAATGTCGGGAGCCATGAAGCCGAGCATCTGCTCGAGATCCGCCATCCGCTGGCCGTCCGACATGACGAACGCCACCGGCTGCCCTGCCCTCGCCATCTCGGCAAGCAGCAGCGCCTCCATGCCCGGGGGAACATTGCCGATGGTCAGCGGGTTGCCGGCCGCGGCGACCTTCTTGGCATCAAGAACTGGGATCATTTCTATTGCTCTGACTTCGCCTGCAGGCTGGCTGTCGTCACGGGATCGAAATCGGGCGTGTAGGACGCGACCCGGGCGAAAAGCGGCGTCCTCAGATGCTCGGGCAGCGGATTGGCGCCGGTGATCCACGCGTGCAGGTCGTGGTCGTCCTCGCCCATGATGGCCTCGAACTCGTCCAGTTCCGCATCGGAAAGCGTGGCGATCTCATCTTCCGCGAACTGGCCGAACACGAGATCCATTTCGCGAATGCCGCGGTGCCAGCAGCGATAGAGGATGCGGCGACGTCGAGGGCTAAGATCCGCGCTGCTGCGTGTCAGTCCTGTCATGGAGAGGTCCTTGTCTTTCCCGGTCCATATAGGTCGGATTTTCCGCTTCGTCACCTTGCAAAGCGGTCGAATTCCATCGCATTTTGCCGCCCATGCGCCCCGCCGTCCTCGATCCGCTGTTTTCGTCCGTTGCATCCCTTCCGGGCGTCGGCCCGAAGCTTGCCGAACTCATCGCCCGTGTGACGGGACGCGAGGACGTCGACGACTGCCGCGTCGTGGACCTGCTCTTCCACGC
>JAEZHO010000361.1 GCA_023416545.1 Pseudomonadota bacterium | reverse complement strand
CGCCGAGCATGACCTCCTCGGAGAGCTCCTGCGCTTCCGATTCCACCATCAGCACGGCGTCCTGCGTGCCGGCCATGATGAGGTCGAGCTTGCTGTCCGAGCGCTTGTCGATCGGGGTGTTGAGCACGTACTCGCCGTCGATGTAGCCGACGCGCGCGCCGCCGATCGGGCCCATGAAGGGAACGCCGGAGATCGTCAGCGCTGCAGACGTGGCGACCATGGCCAGGACGTCGGGATTGTTTTCCAGGTCATGCTGGATGACGGTGACGACGACCTGCGTGTCGTTCTTGTAGCCGTCGGGGAAGAGCGGGCGGATCGGACGGTCGATCAGGCGCGAGACGAGCGTCTCGTTCTCGCTCGGACGGCCCTCGCGCTTGAAGTAGCCGCCGGGGATCTTGCCGGCAGCATAGGTCTTTTCCTGGTAGTTGACGGTCAGCGGGAAGAAGTCCTGGCCGGCCTTCGGTGCCTTGGCGGAAACAACGGTCGCAAGAACGACGGTTTCGCCGTAGGTGGCGAGGACGGCACCGTCCGCCTGGCGGGCGATCTTGCCGGTTTCCAGCTTGAGCGGGCGTCCTGCCCACTCGATTTCAACGGAATGCTTGTTGAACATTATTCGTGTCCTTCGTGGCGCGGCCTGCTGGCGTCCTTGGACGGAGCGGCCGGCGCATGTGGTGACGTGACACGGGCAAGACAACGGGAGGCTTTCGGTCCGGCGGATCGTCTCGATCCTGTCGAGCCGGGCAATGCGCCCGGCGAAAGCATCCGGCAATCCTGCCCCATGGCAGGTCATCGGTTAAATTGGCGGGTCCGGCCCATCCGGCCTGCCATCTGGCCCGGAAGGGCCAGTCATTTCCGCTCGTGCGGAAATTGCCATGGCGGGCGCCTCCTGGGAGACACCCGCCACGGAATATCTTAGCGGCGGATACCCAGGCTGGCGATCAGCTTGGTGTAGCGGCCTTCGTCCTTCTTCTTGAGATAGTCAAGAAGCGAGCGACGGCTGGAAACCATTGCGAGCAGGCCACGGCGGGAATGGTTGTCCTTCTTGTGGCCCTTGAAGTGTTCGGTCAGGTTGTTGATGCGCTCGGTCAGGATCGCGACCTGGACTTCCGGAGAACCGGTATCGCCTTCAACGGTTGCGTATTCCTTGATCAGCGCAGCCTTGCGCTCGGCAGTGATCGACATCGGACAGGTCCTTTCTTGGTGAGGATCATGGGGTCGCCGTTGGCCGGGATGTCGTCCAGCCATGGCCGTGAAAAGCAAAAGGGAATGCCCGAGGCACCCGATGCTGGCGCTGCCTATACTCCATATGCCCCGCGAATGGAAGGGGTCAGGCTCCGCTCAGCCGAAGACCCGCTTCGGACGGAACTCGCCCTGGCCGATCTCGCCGATGGCGACGAGCCGTCCGCGGGCGGTCGCATAGGCCTCCGGTTCGGAAAGCGGCGCGTCGCGGCCACGGACGATCACCGGATTGCCCATCCGCAGGCGGTGCGCCTGGTCATCCGTCACGGCAAGGTGCGGAAGGCTGGAAAGCGCCTCGGCGGTATCGATCAGGTAGGCGTCGAGGGCGGCAAGGCGTTCGTCGCGATCCTCGATCTTCTCGAGCGCCACGAGGTCGGCGAGCGGCACCATGCGGTCCTCGGCGAAGGGTGCGACGAAGGTCCGCCGCAGGCCGGAGATGTGGCCGTAGCATCCGAGCTCGCGGCCGAAATCGCGCGCCAGGGCCCGCACATAGGTGCCCTTGCCGCATTCCACCTCGAAATGGGCGGTGCCGGGCTCGGGGCAGCCGAGCAGGGTCAGCCGGTGGATCTCCACCTCGCGGGAGGGAATATCGACCACTTCGCCTTCGCGCGCCAGGTCATAGGCCCGTTCGCCGGCGATCTTGATGGCCGAAAACTGCGGCGGCACCTGGCTGATCGTGCCCGTATAGCCCGGCAGGAGCGCAAGGATCTCTTCCTCGGTCGGCCGCTTGTCCGACCTGTGGGTGACTTCACCCTCGAGATCGTCCGTCAGCCGCTCCTCGCCCCAGGTCACGGTGAACTCGTAGACCTTGCGGCCGTCCATGACATAGGGAACGGTCTTGGTGGCGTCGCCGAGCGCGATCGGCAACATGCCGGAGGCCAGCGGGTCGAGCGTGCCGGCATGGCCGCACTTCTGGGCGTTGTACAGCCACTTGATCTTGGAGACGGCCTCGGTGGAACCGAAGTCCACGGGCTTGTCGAGGATGAGCCAGCCCGATACCGGGCGGCCCTTGGGCTTGCGAGGCTTTGACATGAACTGCTTTTCTTATTCTTCGTCTTCGGAGGCCGGCGTGTCGAGGTCGCGGCTGACCTCCGGTGAGCGCAGCAGCTCGTCGATCTTCTTGTAGTTGTCGAAGCTGGTATCGTCCCGGAACCGGACCTCCGGCATGTATTTCATCTGCCGCAGCTGGCCGCCGAGGCGCCCGCGAATGAACTTCGCATTGCGGTTCAGCGCGTCGATGACGGCTTTGTGATCGGGCAGGCCGAGCGGCGTCACATAGGCGGTGGCGATCTTGAGGTCGGGCGACATGCGGACTTCCGACACGGAAACCACGGTCTTCTCGAGAAGATCGTCGCGCACCTCGCCCCGCTGCAGCACCTGGGTGATTGCCGCGCGCACCTGCTCACCAACGCGAAGCATGCGCTGGGACGGCGCCGAGGAGGTAGCTTTTGCCATTCTTGTATCTCTTTCGCGCGGCTTCCGGCGTCCGGCACACTGGCCTGTCGCGCCGCGCTTTTCGGGTTTTCAAGGCTCAAATGCATCGGGACGCCGCAAACGTCAAGGACCGCACGTCTCGCTCCCCACTTGACGCGGCGCAAGAAATGTCCAACTACGTCCTCGTCTTCGTGCTGCCAGAAAAATGGCACGAATCAGAACCCGGTGCCGGGCCCCTCTGGCGAGAGTACTACGGCGCTCTCGCGATGTCGGTACCGCCTGCAATCAAGCCGGCGGATTTTTTATATCCATGACCTACTCTCTTTCGACCTGCAGCAATGCCGGAAAGGCTTCGGCTGCCCGACTTCGCTCCTCTACCCTCCAGACGGAGGCCGGCAAATGAACCAGGCTTCCCATACGTCCCTGTTCGGCTACCTCAAGTGGTCGATCATCGTCACCGTCGTCGGCCTCCTTCTCGGCGGCGTGCTCGGATGGCAGACGACCGGAACCGTCAGCGGCATGCTGACAGTCTTCTTCATCTGCGCCGTCCTGGCTGTCCTGGAAATCTCGCTTTCCTTCGACAATGCCATCGTCAACGCCAACAAGCTGAAGGACATGACGCCTGTCTGGCAACAGCGCTTCCTGACCTGGGGCATCCTGATTGCCGTCTTCGGCATGCGCATCGTCTTCCCGCTGCTGATCGTCGTGATCGCGGCAGGCATCGGCCCGATCGATGCGATCGTGCTGGCGGCCGCCCAGCCGGACGAATACTCGCGCATCATGCATGAAGCCCACCTGCCGATCGCGGCATTCGGCGGCACGTTCCTGATGATGGTGGCCCTCACCTACTTCTTCAACCACGAGAAGGAGATCCACTGGGTCGTCATGCTCGAGAAGTACATGTCTCGCTATGCAACGATCAAGGGCGTCGAAATCGCCTTCGTGCTGGCGCTGATCCTGATCTTCTCGAACATCCTGGAAGGCGAGGATTCGACGACCTTCCTGGTGTCGGCGATCTACGGCCTCCTGACCTTCCTCGCGGTTGAACTGCTGGGCGGTCTTCTGGACGCGTCGCAGCGGACCATGTCGGAAGCGGCAAAGGGTGGCCTCGGCGCCTTCCTCTATCTCGAGGTCCTCGACGCCAGCTTCTCCTTCGATGGCGTGATCGGGGCGTTCGCGCTGACGCACAACCTGTTCATCATCGCCATCGGCCTCGGCATCGGCGCGATGTACGTGCGTTCGATGACGATCATGCTGGTGGAGAAGAAGACGCTGACGCACTACCGCTACCTGGAGCACGGGGCGTTCTACGCCATCCTGATCCTCTCGGTGATCATGTACGTCCAGTCCTTCTACCACATTCCGGAAGTCATCACCGGCCTGGGCGGGGCGAGCCTCATCGGCCTTTCGCTGTGGTCCTCGATCCGGCACAACCGGCAGGAGCGTGGCAACAAGGCAGACTGGGCCAGCGGCGAGATCTGAGCCAGCAAGTCGTGAGGCAAAGGGCGCCAAGCCCTTTGCCTCACACAGCTTTTACAAGTAATGGTTTGACATGGTCCCGCCGATTGCTGCACTAGAGTAGGAGGATTTCGCACCTCCAAAGGACTCGGATGCGTCAGTTGAAGTTGTTTTCCATGTCCTTCGCCTGCCTCGTCGCGGCACTGGCCGGCAGCGTCCTGTTCCTGCAGGAAATCGACATCCTCCTGCAGCCGCAACGCACGGATGCGCGCTTCTTCCCCCAGATCGCCTCCCGCCCTCCGCCCTACGGGCCATCCAGCTATTCCAAGAAGATCACGCTTGCCGACTGCACCTATGCGCTGCATGCGACCAGCCGTCTGACGGCGCCCGACCAGGCCGGCGTGGCGCGCTCCTGCGAGAGGCTGAGCCGCGGCATCACGGCCACCATGCCTACAAATGCGCAGGCCTGGTACGTCAACGCGCTCGCTGAGGCGCGCCTCGGGAATACCGCCGCGTTCCTGGCGAGCTACCGCAAGTCCCGCGAGACGGCACCCAATGAACAGTGGCTGGCGGAAAACCGCACGCGCCTCGCGGAAGACATGTTCGCCCAGCTCGACGCGGAAAGCCTTCGCCAGCACGAGGCGGACCTGACTCTCCTCGCAAACAGCATCCGGGGCACCCGCGCGATCGCGGCGCGCTATGCCTCCAACCAGGAGTTCAGGGAACGCATCATCGAGATCGTCGAGCGCCTGCCTCCCGAGCGGCAGCGGGCATTCCTCTACAACGTCCAGCGCGTGCTGCGGTAGGGTTCGGGGGTTTTCGCATGGACACGATGGGGGGCCGGTCGTCCGGCTTGCGCTACCGCCTCAACAACTGGACCGCGGGCGTGGTCGCGACGCTCGTGCTCCTGACGCCCGTTGCCCTCGGCGGCAACCGGCCGGCGATCTGGGCGCTCTCGGCGGTCTTCCTGTTTGTCTGGGGCACGATCTATTTCGGCCGGCTCGGTTTCGCCGACGTCTCGCTGCGCGCCACCACGCGGCATTTCCGCCTGCCGACGATCCTCTTCGGGCTGACGGCCGGCTACATGGTGATCCAGACGCTGCCGCTCGCCGGCCTCCTGCCGTCGTCCTGGCTGGCGCTTCCCGGAGGGGTCGATCCCGGCCGGTCCGTCTCCATCGCGCCCGGCGATACCGGCCTCGCCCTGATGCGCTGGCTGAGCTACGGCCTCCTCTTCTACCTCTGTCTCCAGATTTCCGCCAACAGCTCCCGCTCCCATACCTTTCTGACGGTCCTCTTCTGGATCGTCGTCGCCCATGCGATCTATGGCCTCGCGCTCTTCCTCGAATTCGGCGATTCCATCCTCTTCACCGATAAATGGGCCTATCTCGGCTCGGCGACGGGGGGCTTCGTCAACCGCAATTCCTACGCGACCTTTCTCGCGATCGGCCTCACGATCGGCACCACGCTGCTTGCCAACCGCCTTCTGTCGGCGGCGACCGAGAACCGGGCCCGCCGCTGGATCAACGTCTTCGAGGGCATGAGCGGAGCGATCTACCTGATGATCGGATGCCTGCTCCTGGTCGTGACGCTGGCGCTGACGGCGTCGCGCATGGGCTTCTTCGCCGCCCTTTGCGGATCGCTTGCCGCGCTCGTGCTCCTCGCATGGCAGCGGGGGCATCGGTTCGGCGGGCGTGCGCTGGTCGCGATCGTGGTGGCGGGCGTAGCCGGCCTTGGACTGCTTGTCCTTCTCTACGGCACGTTCCTCTTCGAACGGTTGGGATCGGTGGAGAGCGACGCCAATGTTCGCGCCTCGCTTTACTGGCAGATCTGGTCGATGATCGCCGACCGTCCGCTGCTCGGCTTCGGCGGCAGCAGCTTCGAATATGCCTACCCGCTCTACCACCAGGCCCCGGTCAACTTCGACCTCGTCTGGGACAAGGCGCATTCCACCTACCTGGAACTCTGGGTCAGCTACGGGCTGGTCGTCGGCACGTTTCCGATGATCATCCTAGCGTGGTGCCTGCTTCGCCTCTTCGGGCTGGTGCGCCGGGACGGCAAGGGCGACCCCGCGGTCCTCGCCGCGATCGGCACGATCGTCGGCGGCGCCATCCATTCGATCGTCGACTTCAGCCTCGAGATCCAGGGCGTCGCCTATCTCTTTATTGCCGTCGTCGCGAACGGGCTGGGGGCGATGTCGCGGCGCGTGCGCCAATCGGAACGGGGCTGATGGTGAGGCAATTGCTCAGGCGGCTTCTGCCCGGCAGGCCCAACCGCTCCCAGGGGCGCTCCCAGGGGCGGCAGAAGCTTTTCTTCGACCGTCGCCCCGACCTCATCTATGCGATCGGCGACGTTCACGGCTGCCTCTCGCTGCTGGCGACCATGGAGCGGGCGATCGCCGCGGATGCCGCGGCCGTCCCGGGAGAAAAGTGGATCATCCTCCTCGGCGACTATGTCGATCGGGGGCCGGAAAGTGCGGGCGTGCTCGATCATCTGCTGTCGGCGCCGCCCGCCGGCCTTCGCCGTTTCTGCCTGGCCGGCAATCACGAGCAGCTGATGCTCTCCTATCTGGCGACCCCCGGCCCGGATCATTTCTGGCTCGGCCTTGGCGGTCACGACACCCTGCGCTCCTATGGACTGTACGACATGGGCGAGCGGGGGACCTCGGCCAAGGCTCTCCTGGAAAGTCACGTGCCGTCGGAACATGTTGATTTTCTTGAAAAAGCGCCGTCGCTTCTGGCCGTCCCCGGCTATGTCTTCGTGCATGGCGGCATCCGGGCGGGAATTCCGCTGGAAGAGCAGGCCGACGAAGACCTGCTTTGGCTGCGCCCCTCGGGCGAGATCGCGCCGCCCGGCGATTTCGTGGTCGTCCACGGTCACACGCCCGTCCCCGATGTCGAGCTGACGCCGGGCCGGATCAATGTCGATACGGGCGCCTATGCAACCGGGCGGTTGTCCTGCGTCAGAATTGACCGAAACAACAATATAGTTAAGCTTGCGGTGGGTTAACTAAGCGGGGCGGGCGAGGATGGTAGAGCTTTATCTTTCCTGTATTGATGCCGACTGAAGAGCCTTTTGATTCGACGTAAATATTATTCATCGCTTATCCGGGAAGCAGCATGCAAAGCGATATCGATCTCCGGGGCCTCCTCGGCATAATCCGTCGACAGCTCTGGCTCATTGTCTCGGTCGTTGTCGGGCTAACCGCTATAGCTGCGGTCATCACCTATTCGCTTGAGCCACGATATTCCGCCTCGGCCCAGGTTTTCGTCGATACGGCCGGCAAAGGCATCCTGGATACGGAAGAAACCGTCCGCAATACGACCGCCGACAACGCGCGTGTCGAAACCGAAGTGGTGATCACGCGCACGGACGAGATCCTGCTTTCCGTCATCACCAGCGAAAACCTCGTGGCCGACGACGAATTCGGCGTGAAGGTCTCCCTCGTCGACCGGGTCCTGCAGTTCCTCAGGCTCGGTGAACCCACCCCGGCGGACAGCGCCGACGCTGCCGCCAAGGTGCTCGACAATTTCCGCGACGCCGTCAGCGTCAGCCGGCGCGGGCTCACCTATGTGATCGACGTCACCGTCACGTCCAGGGATCCGGCAAAGGCGGCGCGTCTTGCCAACACGGTCGCCAGGGCCTCCATCCAGAGGCAGATGGACACCAAGGTCGCGGCCATCCAGGAGGCGCGTGACCGCGTCCAGCCGGCACTCGAGCAGGCCCGCCAGACGCTGACGTCGACGTCGCGCAGCATCGATACGTTCATCGACCGGAACATCGAGCTGTTGCGCGAGCAGGGCTCGCCGGGCGTCGGCATGTTCTACGACGAACTGACCCGCATCCGCGGCCAGCGGGAACGGGATTTCCAGCGAATCCAGACCATCGACCAGACCCTGCGCCAGAACGATTACGGGTCGCTGTTCCAGAACCTCCAGTCGGACGCGGCAAAGGAACTGCAGCAGCGGCAGGAGGAACTCACCGGCGAGATCGCCCGGGCGGACGAGGACGAGGCGATCGAGCTGCGGTCCGAGCTCCAGCGCGTCACCGACGCCATTCGCGACGAGGCCACCCGCGCGATGGACCAGTATCGCGGCCAGCTCGCGACCGCCGAGCAGCAGGAAACCTCCGTCCGCTCGAACCTGCTGAACGCGGTAATGGGCAGCAACCTGCCGGACGCGGCGGTCGGCGACCTCTACAGTCTCGCCAACCAGGTCCAGAGCGCGAAGAAGAATTTCGACGACCTGTCGATGCAGGCGGGCCGGATGGATATCCTGGCGGCGCTGCAGCTTCCCGACAGCGGCGTCATCTCCAACGCGACGCCGCCCCGCGATCCGTCCTATCCGAAGAAGCGGGTCATCCTGCCCGTGGCCTTCATGATGTCGCTCGCGCTCGGCATCGGGCTCGCCTTCGTTCGCGAGTATTTCGTGGGCGGGCTCACCAGCGAGGAACAGGTGCAATCGGTCCTGCGACTGCCGCTCGCGTCCATCTCCCCGCGTGAAGCGGAGGAGGCGGCGCAGGAGACGGGCGCGCGCACGCTCTCCGACATCATCATTCGCTCCCCCCTCTCCATGTTCGCCGAATCGGTGCGCCGCATTCGCGTCGCGATCGACCAGTACCTCTTCAAGACGCAGGGTATCCGCGACGAAGGAAGCGGCGGGACGGTCATCATGGTCTCGTCCGCGCTGCCCAACGAAGGCAAGTCGACCATCGCGCTCTCGCTGGCGCGCACCTATGCGCTTTCTGGCAAGCGGACGCTCCTCATCGACTGCGACCTGCGAAAGCCGAGCCTCCACCGCCACCTCGGGCTGGAGCCCAGCACCGGCTTCGTCGAGTTCCTCCGCGGGGCGGAAACCGGCGCCTCCCTGCCCAAGCTCACGGTCACGGACCAGCCCACCGGCCTGACGGTGCTTCTTTCGGGACGGCGGAGCAATTTTCCGACCGACGACCTGTTTATGGGGCCGGAAATCGCCCGCCTGATTGCCGTCGCGCGCCGCAACTTCGACTATATCATCCTCGACACGCCGCCGGTGGAACCGGTGGTCGACGGGCTCTACCTTGCGCGGCATGCGGACGTCATTGTCTTCATCGTCCGCTGGGCGGTCACCCCCCAGGCCAGCGCGAAGCACGCCGTGGCTGCCTTGCGTGAAAGCGCTCCGGAAGGCACGCCGATCCTCGCCGTCCTGAACCAGCAGGAACGCACCAAGCTGTTCGGCTACCAGACCTATTCCGACTATTACGTAAACTAGAACTTTTCGAGGTAGGGAAGGTCGTCGGGATGGACCTGCTGCGTGACCCTGTGGATGCGGTCGATCGCACGGTCACGCGAGACCTGCAGATGGC
>JAEZHO010000235.1 GCA_023416545.1 Pseudomonadota bacterium | reverse complement strand
CCAGCCAAAGCAACCGCATGCCCTGCGTTCCCGTCGTCATTCGGTTCTTGCCGCAGCCTTTGTCAGCAGTTTCACGTAGTCCTCCAGCACCCAGCGGATCGAGAGCGGCGTGGGATTGGCCGCCGTGCCGAGCGGATTGCGGCCCAGCATGACGACGGCGTCGCGAGCGACCGCCGGCATCCTCGCCATCAGCGGATCGGCCGCCAGCGCCTGCTTCAGTTCCTCTCCGCCATAGGTCACGACGATGTCGACATCGTCGAAGGCATCGATCCTCTCGGCACTGATGCCGCCGGAGAACTCGCCCGGCCTGGAGGCCTCGGCGACGCTTCTCGGCGTGGTGAGACCGAGGTCCTGGAAGAACTTCACCCGCGTGTCGTTGGTCGTGTAGAAATTGACGATGCTGAGATTGGTTGTGTCCAGGTGGGTGACGAACATCGCCGACCTGCCCTTGATCTCGGGATGCCTTGCGGTCGCCTCGGCAATGTCCGCCTCGATCCGCTCGATCAGCGCTTGCCCCTCCTTCGCCATGCCGAGACCCGCGCTGTTGAAACGGATCATGTCGCGCCAGTCGGTTGCCCAGGGCGACTGGGGATAGGCGATTACCGGTGCGATCCGGCTCAGCGTCTCGTAGTCGGCCCGCGTCAGCCCGGAATAGGCGGCAAGGATAACGTCGGGATTGGTGGCGGCGACGGCCTCGAAGTCGATCCCGTCGCCCTCGTCGAAGAGGACCGGCGGCTCAGCCCCGAGCTCGGCCAGTCGTTCCTCCACCCAGGGAAGCAGTCCGTCGCCGTCATCGTCGCCGAAATTGGCGGCCGCAAATCCGACGGGCACGATGCCGAGAGCGAGCGGAACCTCGTGGTTCGCCCATGCGACGGTCGCAACGCGTTCCGGCTTGCTTTCGATGGTCGTGGTTCCGAATGCGTGCGTGACGCTGATCGGGTAGGTCGCATCCTCGGCCGTAGAGCCGGTCGCATTGAGGACTGAGATAGCGAGCGTCAGGGCGGACACGAAAACGAGGCGCAGCATCGGGAGAAATCTCCTGGGCGTTAACTGGAGCGTCCGTGTCAGCTTAAGCCGGCTCCGTCAAGTGCGGCGCCCGCTTCTCCTCCTGCCCGGCTGAACTTTCCGGGGCTTCGTACAAAACCGGAGGAATCGACAATACTGGATTAAAGTGATCAAGTTAATGGCGTGAAAGGCGCAGGTGGGGTTGTTGCCGTCGTGCGGGTTCCGAGGGGCGCCCTGCGGACGAGATGCCCGGTCGCGCGCCCGCCGGCTGCATTTCGTCGCCGGTCACCAGCAAGCCAGTTGATCAGTATCCGGATTGAATGATGAAAAGCGATAGACGGGGCGGTTACGCCAGGGGGAACGGCATGGCAAGATGGCAAGTTGTCCTGCTGAGTTGCACGGCAATGGCGGCCATTATGGCCACGCCCGCAAGAGCCCAGGAGGCCGCGGACGCCGTTGGCGGAACCCAGCTCGAAACGATCGTCCTCGATGGGAGCGGCAACGGCGATGACGATGCCCGCACGATCGTCGCGCGGAAGGCCACCGGCGTCGGCAAGATGCCGGCCGAGGTCCTCGAGACGCCGGCCTCCGTCTCCGTCATCACGTCGAAGGAAATCGAGGAGCGCGGCGCGGCCACCATCGAGCAGGTCGTCCAGTACACGGCCGGCGTCGTGACCGACTTCTACGGCTCGGATGACCGTTACGACTATTTCGACATCCGCGGCTTCACGCCCTACACCTACCGCGATGGCCTTCCCATCGGCCGGACTTTCGGGGCGGCCCGGGAAGAGCCCTATGCCTTCGAGCGGATCGAGGTCCTGAAGGGCGCCAGTTCGGCGGGCTTCGGCGCGGCGGAACCCGGCGGCTCCGTCAACTATGTCACGAAGCTTCCGAAGACCGAACGCTTCGGCGAGGTCTATGGCACGGTAGGCTCCTTCGCGCACCGGGAAGCCGGCTTCGATTTCGGCGACAACATCACCGAGGATGATACGCTCTCCTACCGCCTGACCGGCATCTACCAGGACGCCGAAGCCGAATACGACTACTCCCGTGACGACAAGCGGTTCATCATGGGTGGCCTGACATGGCGCCCTACCGACATGACCAGCCTGTCCTTCGTCTACGACCATCTGAATGCGGATGGCGTTCCCGGCAGCGGTGGCCACCCCTTGGGGACCGACTTCGATCGGGACCGGTTCTTCGGCGAGCCGGACTATTATTTCCGGACGATCAACCGCAACACCTACAGCATGATGTTCGATCATGACTTCGGCAACGGCCTGAGCTTCGGCTCCAATGCAAGGTACATGAAAGCCGCCGATGGCTTCGGCAGTGCCTACCTGTCGAAGACCCGGACCGACGGTTCGAACGTGGCGGAGCGCTATTATTTCGGCAGCGACAAGTCGAGCGAGCAGTTCGTCATCGACGCCAACCTGCTGTACGAAACCAGCTTCGACAACATCGAAAGCCGGACCCTGGCGGGCGTCGACTACAACAACTTCAACGCCCAGACCTACGGCCTCTACATCGCGAGCGCCCCGACCATCAACTGGCGCAATCCCGTCTATTCCGGAGGTCCGGCCTCGACCGCGCCGACGTCCGGTACACGCAACGACCAGACCACCAAGGCAATCTACCTTCAGCAGGACCTGGTGTTCTTCGACAGGCTGACGGCGAGCCTCGGCCTGCGCAACGACTGGCTCGACCTGCGCGAAGTCAACCTCTTCACCGGCAGCGCCAAGGCGGATGACTATAGCGAGTTCACCACGCGTTTCGGCCTGAGCTACCTGCTGACCGACGAACTGGCGGCCTACGCGAGCTATGCTGAATCGGTTGCACCTCCGGGCGTCGGCAACGAGCCGACGACGGGCAAGCAGTACGAGGTCGGCCTCAAGTACCAGCCGGAGGCGTTCCCGGCGTTGTTCACCGCTTCGCTCTATGACCTCACCAAGGGCAACATCACCGTCTTCGACAGCGTGACCTATCTGCTCCAGACGGTCGAGGAAGTGCGCCACCGCGGAATCGAACTCGAGGCCAAGGCGGAAATCACCGACAATATCAGCCTGATCGCCGCCTATACCTACATCAACTCCGACATCAAGGAGCCCGGCGGCTCGAATGACGGCAACCGCCTGATGCGGGTCCCCGAGCATATGGCGTCCATCTGGGGCAGCTACACGCTGCCGGGCGACGGCGTTCGGGGCGACATGACGTTCGGACTGGGCGCGCGCTACATCGACGCCTATTTCACCAACATCACCAACACGATCGCTTCCGAAAGCGCCGTGGTCTTCGATGCCGCGTTCACGTACCAGATCGCGGAAAATACGACGTTCCAGCTCAATGCCAGCAACATCTTCGACGAGAAGCATCGCGCAAGCGAGGATAGCGGCGGCGTCTACTATAACCCGGGCCGCGCGATCTACGCGACGCTCCGCCAGACCTGGTAAGGTAGCAATTCCCGTCCGGATCGTCCGGGCGGGAAATCTAGCGGAGCCGCTGCAGGCGGCGCCAGGATGCGGGCGTATCGCCGGCGACCTGGCGGAAGGCCTTGGTGAGATGCGCCTGGTCCGCGAAGCCGAGCTGCAGGGCGATATCGGCAACCGTCAGGTCCGTTTCCGTCAGCAGTTTTTGCGCAAGCTCTATCCGCCGCCCGCGCTGCCACTGCTGCGGCGTCCTGCCGGTCGTCTGCTTGAAGACATGGGTGAACCAGCTTTCCGACAACCCCACCGTCCTGGCCATTTCCGAAACGCTTAGCCGGCCGTCCGCGCGCGCATCGAAACGGGCGTTAAGCTTGTTCAGCTGCGCCTGCGTCAGCCGGCCGTCGGCAGGCGTCCTTTCGTCTGCGGGAAGATCGAGCATCGCCGTGGCGATGCTGCCGACAAGGCTTTCGCCATAGGCCGCGTGCCGGCTGGGCGCCGAAAGCTCCTTGACCAGGAGGCCGGCCAGGGTCTCGATCGGCCCGACATCCTCGATCTCCACCGGTCGGCGCAGGATCGTTCGTGCGGCAGAGCCGCCCACGGCCGGCGCGATGAAGCGCAGAAGCCGGTCGTTGTGAAGATGGATGTCGAGATGCGAGAAACGATGCGACGAGGTGAAGGCCGTCCAGAGCGGAACGCCCGCGGGGACATAGATCGCCCGCGTCATCGGCCGCCCGTCCCGCGCGATGCCCCCCTCGCGGTTCGTCATCCGGAT
>JAEZHO010000219.1 GCA_023416545.1 Pseudomonadota bacterium | reverse complement strand
GCGAAGATGGTGACGCGGGCGTCGCTCGACGACACGAGGTCATAGGCACCGTAGGCGCAGAGGTTCTTCTCTTCGTATTCCTTGCGGACCGGCGTCAGGTTCTGTCGCGTCAGCGCCAGGCCGGAGGGACGCTTCTTTTCCTTGAGCGCGAGCTGCCAGCATTCCGCCGTCTCCGTCTCGTCCGCGGGGCGGAAGATCAGGAGGTTCGGGATCGCGCGCAGCGATGCCAGCTGCTCGATCGGCTGGTGCGTCGGGCCGTCTTCGCCGACACCGATGGAATCGTGGGTCCAGACATGGACGACGCGGATGCCCATCAGGGCCGCGAGGCGGACCGACGGCCGGCAGTAGTCGGAGAAGATCAGGAAGCCGCCGGCATAGGGGATCAGGCCGCCGTGAAGGGCGATGCCGTTCATCGCCGCTGCCATGCCGTGCTCGCGGATGCCGTAGTGGATGTAGCGGCCGGAGAAGTCGGTCGGCGTGATCGCCTTCATCTGGCTCGTCTTGGTATTGTTCGACGGCGTCAGGTCGGCGGAACCGCCCAGGACCTCGGGCAGAAGCCCGTTGATGATCTCGAGCGCGTCCTCGGAAGCCTTGCGGGTCGCGACGGTCGGGTTGTTCGCGGCGATCTTCTTCTTGAAGGCATCGATCGTGCTGTCGAAGCCGCCGGGCAGGTCGCCCGCGAAGCGGCGGACGAATTCGGCGCGGGTTTCCGCCGGGGTGGCGGCGAGCCGTGCTTCCCATTCCTTGCGGGTCTTGGTCGAGCGCAGGCCGGCGAGGCGCCAGGCATCGAGAACGTCGGCCGGCACGCTGAAGGCTTCCGCCTCCCATTCGAGCGCGGTGCGCGCCGCGGCGATCTCTTCGGCTCCGAGCGGGCTGCCGTGCACCTTGTGCGTTCCCTGCTTGTTGGGAGCGCCGAAGCCGATCACGGTCTTGCAGGCGATGAGGGTCGGCTTGTCGGAAAGCTGTGCTGCCTCGATGGCAGCGGCGATGGCATCCGGATCGTGGCCGTCCACCTGGATCGTGTTCCAGTTCACCGCCTTGAAGCGGGCGATCTGGTCGGTGGAATCGGAAAGCGAGACCGCACCGTCGATGGTGATGGAGTTGTTGTCCCAGAAGACGATCAGCTTGTTGAGCTTGAGGTGGCCCGCCAGAGCGATGGCCTCCTGGCTGATGCCTTCCATCAGGCATCCGTCACCGGCGAGGACATAGGTGTGATGGTTCTGGAGGTCGGAGCCGAATTCCTCGGCGAGCTTGCGCTCCGCGATCGCCATGCCGACGGCATTGGCGAGGCCCTGACCGAGCGGGCCGGTGGTGGTCTCGACGCCCGAGATGTGACCGTATTCCGGGTGGCCGGCGGTCTTGGAGCCGAGCTGGCGGAATTCCTTGAGGTCCTCGATGGTGAGGTCTTCGTAGCCCGTCAGGTAGAGCAGCGAATAAAGGAGCATCGAGCCGTGGCCTGCCGACAGCACGAACCGGTCGCGGTTCGGCCAGAGCGGGTTCTTCGGGTCGAAGTTCATGAAGCGCGTGAACAGGACGGTCGCGACGTCGGCTGCGCCCATGGGCAGGCCCGGGTGGCCGGAATTGGCCTTCTCCACGGCGTCCATGGAGAGGAAGCGGATCGCATTCGCCATCCGATTGTGTTTTTCGCGAGAGATCATGACTATTCCGCTGTTTCCGGGTGTCGTTCACGGTCCTTTCGGGGACCGGATGAAAGCGGGCTGATCCTTAGCAGGTGCGCCGGACAAGTCAACAAACCCGGGACCTCCAGTATGCCGCGGGGGCCGCCCGGCGAGGGCCCGGCAGCGGGGCGGAACGGGGCCGCGGCCGCAGCGCCGGCGCGACGATTCACAGGATTGACGCGCGCCGGGCAGGGGTTTTGTTGACCCCTCCGGCCGGCAAGATTAGTCTGTGCGCATTCTCGGCAGATGGCGCCGTTTTGAGTCGGCGCCCTGCCCATATTTCAACGGAAGACATGGATGCCGGCGGACAAGACGTTGGATCAGGCGCTCGCGGAACTGGCTGCTGCCATCGGCAGCCTGGAGAACGCGGTCGACATGCGGATCGAACACCAGCGCCAGAACAGCGAGATCGAGGGCGAGGTTCGCCGTGTCCACGAGGACCGGGCGCGCCTGGCCCAGGAGCTCGACCAGTCACAGTTCCGTGCGAACCGGCTGGAGGAGGTCAACCGCGAGGTCTCGCGCCGGCTCGTCACCGCGATGGAAACCATCCGCGCGGTTCTCGACCGCTGACGGCGACAGGGGAAGGCAAGCATGGCCCAGGTGACGGTGACGATCGACGGCAAGGCCTACCGCATGGCCTGCGAGGAAGGGCAGGAAGACCACCTGAGCGGTCTCGCCGCCCGCTTCGACCGTTATGTGGGACACCTGAAGTCGCAGTTCGGCGAGATCGGCGACCTGCGGATCACGGTCATGGCCGGGATCATGGTCATGGACGAGCTTTCCGAACTGTCGCGGAAGGTGGAAAGCCTGGAGGCGGAGGTCAGGACGCTCAACTCCGCCCAGGCAGGCGTGCTCGAGGATCGCCACCAGAATGAACAGGTGCTGGTCTCGACGCTCGACGAACTGACCGGGCGTCTTGCCTCGCTGACGGCGAAGCTCACGGGGCGGCCGGCGTCGATCAACTGAACGGCGGCCGGGACTGGCGCTTCAGCGATTTTGCGGCTATATCTCGGATGCGGTCTGCGCCTCACGACAGGAACCACAATCCCTGGGGCCATACTCGATCCTTAGGGAGCTGTCCCTGACCAGGCCCGTGGGCTTGGACATACGGCGCCCACCTACTCTGTAGGCACCCAGGATCGTAAATCTCCATCGGTTGCGTGGATCGCACCCTTCTTCCAGACCGCCGAAGCGTGGACAATGCCCTGCCGCGCCCATCGGGCTTCTCAGGTCCACTTTCGTCAAGCGCACCTTGGTCAGACGCACATTGTCGGGTTCGATGTCTGGAAGTCCTGTCCGGGCGAGGGGCTGACCGCAGCGGGCGGCGTCGCGCTCTCCCGCAGAACCGAAACGCCCAGTCTCAGGCTCTGCCCCAGCGCCCAGGAGGCGGCGAAGGACTCGACCCTGAAGTGCCGCTGCGTGGCTACACCGTTCTCCACGATGCAAACGCTGTAGCGGTCGATAGCTGAAATCAATAGAACTCTGTTCGTTTCCATCGCCAGACCCTCATCCCTGAAGGCGACGATACGCGGTTTTCGAGGCTGGAACAGTGCGAGAATTAGCACTGCCTTAAGAATACATAAGACGAAAGTCGAATCCTTGACTTTGTCCGGTGCAGGCCCGAGTTTCGGCCCGCCTCAACTTTTCGGGATGCCATGCCGCTCAGTACCAATACCTTCGCACGCTCGTCGATCCTCATGCTTCTGGTCGGCGCGGCGATCCTCGTGGGGATCGTGTTCTCGTCGCTGTTCCAGGCGCGGATGACGCAATCCTACTTCGACAACGTCATGCAGTTGCGGACTGCGCGCTCCGCGTCCGCCGACATGCTCATCCTGCTTCACGCTGCCGAGACCGGCCAGCGCGGCTACCTGCTGACGCAGAACAGGTCGTTCCTGGAGCCCTACGAGCAGTCGCTGAACGAGCTTCCGGTGCGGCTGGAAAGGCTGAGATCCGCTCTCAAGGCGGAAGCCTCGATGGCCGACCAGATCGCCCGGATCGAGTTCCTGATCAATGAGAAGCTCTCCGAACTGCGCCAGACGGTCGAGATGGTGGAGGGCGGCGACGTTCCGGGGGCGGTCGCCATCGTGCGCGCCGATTATGGCCGCCAGGTCATGAGCGAAGTGCGCGAACTGCTGCAGGGCTTCATCGACACGTTCCAGGCAAGGCTCGATACGGGCGCGGAGGAACTGTCGGCCTCGGCTGCCTCGATGCAGTGGTTCGCGATCGGCGGCGGCATCGTCATCCTTGCGGTGGTCGGCGGCGCGATCATGATCGTGGCGCAGCACGTGCGGGAACTGTCGCGGGCACGCGAGGCGGTGGAGGGGCTCAATGCGAGCCTCGAGGAGCGCGTCGAGGAGCGCACGGAAGACCTGATGCAGGCCAACCGCGAGATCCAGCGCTACGCCTACATCGTCTCGCACGACCTGCGCGCACCGCTCGTCAACATCATGGGCTTCACCAGCGAGCTCGACGCGACGCTGGCGACGGTGAAGGCCTACGTGCTCGCGGAAGGGGCGACGCTCACCGAGGACCAGGTGCGCGATGCGCGGCTGGCGGTCGAGGAGGACCTGCCCGAGGCGATCTCCTTCATCCGCTCGTCGACGAAGAAGATGGATGCGCTGATCAACGCCATCCTGAAGATTTCCCGCGACGGGCGGCGTGAGCTGCGGCCGGAGGCAATCGACCTTGCCGAACTGCTGGAGAACACCGCAGCGTCGATCTACCACCAGGTCGACGAGGCGGGCGGCGAAGTCCGCATCGCCGTCGGCGGTGCGCGCGGGATGATATCGGACCGCTTCTCGCTCGAGCAGGTGTTCGGCAACCTGTTCGACAATGCCGTCAAGTACCGCCACCCGGACCGGCCGCTGCATCTGGCGGTCAGGGCCATGCCGGGAGGCCGCAACTCCATCCGCATCGAGGTGGAGGACAACGGCCGCGGCATCGCGCCGGAGGATCACGAACGGGTTTTCGAGCTTTTCCGCAGATCCGGCGTGCAAGACAAGGCGGGAGAGGGTATAGGCCTCGCGCATGTGCGGTCGTTAGTCAGAAATTTAGGCGGCGAGATTACCGTGACATCGACCTTGGGGGGAGGATCCACTTTCATTATCCGCCTGCCCACGGATCTGTCCCAGTATGTCAGGAGTAGCGGGTCATGAAAGCTGCAGCAAAAGAAGTCACGATCGTCATGGTCGAGGACGACGAGGGCCACGCACGCCTCATCGAGAAGAACGTGCGGCGCGCCGGCGTCAACAACGAGATCGTTCCCTTCACCAACGGCAATGCCGCCCTGGATTACATCCTCGGCCCGGACCGTACCGGCGCCAGCACCCAGGAACGCCACCTGCTGATCCTGCTCGACCTCAACCTGCCAGACATGTCGGGCATTGACATCCTCGAGAAGGTGAAGTCCAACGCTCATGCGAAGCGACTGCCGGTCGTCATCCTGACCACCACGGACGACGAGCGGGAAATTCAGCGTTGCTATGATCTCGGCGCCAATGTCTACATCACGAAGCCGGTTGACTACGACAGCTTCGCCCACGCGATCCGTCAGCTCGGTCTGTTTTTCTCTGTGATGCAAGTGCCGGGGCAATAACGGAAGCAGATGTCGCAGACCATCCTCTATGTCGACGACGATCTCGCGCTGGCACGGCTGGCGCAGAGATATCTGGGGCGCGCCGGCTATGACGTCGTGCACGCCGCCGGCTCCGCCTCGGCGCTGGAGGCGCTGGAAAGCAACACATTCTCGGCGATCGTTCTCGATCACTATCTGCGCTCCGAAACGGGGCTGCAGATCCTTGCCGTGCTGAAGGAGCGCAACATCGCGCTTCCCGTCATCTACGTCACCGGCTCCAGCGAGGCGACCATCGCCATCGAGGCGCTGAAGAACGGCGCGTCCGACTACGTCATCAAGACGGTCGGCGAGGAATTCTGGCCGCTGATGGAAAGCGCGCTGCGCCAGGCCATCACCAGCGCCGAGCTCCGGCAGGCCAAGGAAAAGGCCGATCACGAGATCCGTCTCGGCAAGGAGAGGGCGGAAGTCCTGCTCGCAGAAGTCAACCACCGCGTCGCCAACAGCCTGGCGCTCGTCGCCGCGCTCATCCGCCTGCAGGTCTCCAACAGCCGCAGCGACGCGGTTAAGGAGGCGCTGACCGAGACCCAGGCCCGCATCACCGCGATCGCCGGCATGCACCGCAGCCTCTACACGTCGGACGACGTCCGGCAGGTGGAGATGGACAAGTATCTCGGGACGCTCGTCAAGGAAGTGCAGAACTCGGTCAACATGGAGCAGCAGGGACCGGTGATCCGGCTGGAAGCCGATCCGGTATCGCTCACCTCCGACCGTGCCGTTTCGGTGGGCATGATCGTCACCGAGCTGCTGACCAATGCGATCAAGTACGCCTATCCCGCCGGCGGCGAGGGCGAGGTTCGCGTCACCCTGCAACGGCTGGCTCCCGACCAGGTCCTGCTGGTCGTCGAGGATGACGGAGTGGGCTGGACGCAGGACGATACGCCGAAGGGAACGGGGCTCGGCAGCCGCATCGTCAAGTCGATGGCGGCGACGCTCGGCTCCGCCGTCGAGTACAAGCCGAGAACCAGCGGGACCCGCGCCGAACTCCTTCTTTCGCTTCACTGCTGACGCCATGTCCGCGACCTGGCTGCCATTGCCACAGGGCCTTACGAGCCCTATCATCTCCTCCACCTGGATAAGCGACCTCGGTCCGTGCGCAAGCCGCGCCGGACGGGCGCCGACCCCTGGACGGAAGTCTCTGGGCGACCTGCATCCAGTTGCGCTGCCGATGCGGCGCTCCGGCGGGTCGATTCCGTCCCAACCGAGAGTTTTCCTTGTTAGTTGAAATTCTGATCGTCCTCGCCCTCACCGTCATCAACGGCGTCCTTGCCATGTCCGAGCTTGCCGTCGTCTCCGCCCGACCGGTGCGTCTCAAGGTCATGGCGGACCAGGGCAAGGGAGGGGCAAGCCTGGCGATGAAGCTTGCCGAAGATCCGGGCCGCTTCCTGTCGACCGTGCAGATCGGCATCACGCTGGTCGGCGTCCTGTCGGGCGCATTCTCCGGCGCCACCCTCGGCGCCCGCTTTGCCACCTGGCTGGAGGCGCAGGGCATGTCCGACGCATGGTCCGACGCGCTCGGCGTCGGCTCCGTGGTCGTCGCCATCACCTATCTCTCGCTGATCGTCGGCGAGCTCGTGCCGAAGCAGATCGCCCTGCGGGCGCCCGAGACGATCGCCGCGCGCGTGGCGCCGGCGATGAGCTTCCTCGCGAAGATCGGCGCGCCGCTCGTCTGGCTGCTCGACCTGTCCGGACGGCTGGTGCTCGGGCTTCTCGGCCAGAAGGAAGAGCCGGCCGATCGCGTGACGGAAGAGGAAATCCGCACCGTGCTTGCCGAAGCGCAGAGCGCCGGGGTGATCGAGACGGAGGAATCCGCGATGATCTCCGGCGTCATGCGGCTCGCCGACCGGACCGCCCGCGGCCTGATGACGCCGCGCCGCGACGTGGAGGTCCTGGACATCGAGGACGACACCGACGAACTGCGCGAGCAGTTGCGCAAGACGACCCGTTCGCGCCTGCCGGTCCGCAACGGAAGCTCCGACGAGATCCTCGGCGTGCTCTTCGTCAAGGATGCATTCGACTTCGTGGCGTCGGGCAAGGGGCCGGACCTGCGGTCGCTGATGCGCGAGGCGCCGGTGGTCTCCGACCTGACGGGCGCGCTGGACGTCATCCAGGCGCTCCGCCGCACGCCGGCGCATATGGTGCTCGTCTATGACGAATATGGCCACTTCGAGGGGATCATCACCTCCGGCGACGTGCTGGAAGCGATCACCGGGGTGTTCCAGGAGGACGAGACCCAGGAGCCCGCGATCGTCGCGCGCGAGGACGGCTCCTACCTCGTCGCCGGCTGGATGCCGATCGACGAATTCGGACATGCCATGGGCATCCGGGTCGGCAGCGACCTCGACTACGAGACGGTCGCAGGCTTCGTCCTCGACGAGATCAAGCACCTGCCGGAACTCGGCGAGCGCTTCGAGCGCCAGGGCTGGACCTTCGAAGTGGTCGACCTCGACGGCCGGCGGATCGACAAGCTGATCGTCCGGAAGACCGAAGAAGCGGCAGAGTGATGGACGAGGACAGGCCAGCCAAGCCAAGGCTGAGGGCTGGCCGCCTTGCTGCCCGGGATGCCATTCCGCTCACTGAGCGGATTGAGAAGAGCCTGAACATCGCCGATCACGGCCTTGCCGCGATCGCGGTCGAGCCCGGATGCATCGTCTCCGGGTTCCTGCCGATCCGCACCGAGGTGGACCTGCGCCCGCTGATGGCGGGGCTGAGGCAGAAGGGCGCGCGCATCTGCGTGCCGGTCATCCTCGACAAGGAGCGGATCGTCTTCAGGGAACTCGTGCCCGGCGCGCCGCTGGTCGATTGCGGCTTCGGGACCTCGGCACCGGGGCCGGATGCCGCGGAACTGGAGCCGGACATCATGCTCGTGCCGGTCGCGGCCTTCGACGCGCGCGGGCACCGGATCGGCTACGGAGGCGGCTATTATGACCGCGCCATCGCCCGGCTCCACGAAAAAGGCCTGCAACCGCGTCTGATCGGGATTGCCTTCGACTGTCAGGAAGTGGCATCAGTCCCGGCCGAACCGCACGACATCAGGCTTCCGGCGGTGCTGACCGAGAGTGGCCTGCGCCACCTCGAATGATGATATGATTGGACAAGCATGCGGCTTCTGTTTCTCGGTGATATGGTCGGCAAGAGCGGGCGGACCGCGGTCTGGGAACGGCTTCCTGGCCTGGTTTCCGATCTCCGGCTGGATTTCGTCATCGTCAACGGCGAGAACGCCGCCGGCGGTTTCGGGATCACGGAAGACATCTTCCTTGAGACGATCAATGCCGGCGCGGACGTTGTGACGACCGGCAACCACGTCTGGGACCAGAAGGAGGCGGTGGTCTTCGCCGACCGCCATGAGCAGTTCCTGCGCCCGGCGAACTATCCGGCGGGCACGCCCGGCCGGGGCTCCGGCATCTACTACGCCCGCAACGGTGCCCGGGTCCTCGTCGCCAACATCATGGGCCGCGTGTTCATGCATCCGGAACTCGACGATCCCTTCAAGAGCGCGGAAGCCATCCTCGCCGCCTGTCCGCTGAAGGAACAGGCGGATGCGATCGTCTTCGACTTCCACGCGGAGGCGACGAGCGAGAAGCAGTGCTTCGGTCATTTCGTCGACGGTCGCGCAAGCCTCGTCGTCGGGACGCATACCCATGTCCCGACCGCCGACTGCCAGATCCTCAACGGCGGCACCGCCTACATGTCGGATGCCGGCATGTGCGGCGACTATGATTCCTCGCTCGGCATGGACAAGGAAGAGCCGCTCAACCGGTTCATCTCGAAGATGCCGAAGGGCCGGTTCGAGGCCGCGAGCGGGCCCGCCACGATCTGCGGCCTCGGCGTCGAGATTTCCGACAGTTCGGGCCTCGCCGAAAAGATCGCGCCGCTCCGGCTGGGGGCACGGCTCGAGGAAACCATCCCCTCCTTCTGGAACTGAGCGGGAACCGGGCGCCCCGAAATGACGGAAATGTGAGGCCCGCAGCCCGCGGGCCGGCTGGACCGGCAATC
>JAEZHO010000215.1 GCA_023416545.1 Pseudomonadota bacterium | reverse complement strand
GGCACGACGTCGGCGAAGCTGAAGGACCGCGTCGCGACCGATGTCGCCCGGCTGGCGGAGGCGGGCTTTTCCCGTCCGCTTCCCGCCGATGCGGTGACCACATCCGGCTCCGGTCTCGACCCGCATGTCACGCCGGCCTTCGCGCAGGCGCAGGTCCCGCGGGTCGCGCAGGCAAGGGGGCTGGAGCCGGCTGCCGTCGCCTCGCTCGTTGAACGGCAGACCGAAGGTCCGGCCTTCGGCGTTGTCGGCGAAGCGAGGGTCAATGTGCTAGAACTCAACCTGGCCCTTGATGCCCTCATGATGTGAGCTGGTGAATGGCGGATGACGACCGCAGAAACGACAGGCGTCCCGATCCCGATGCCCTGCTTGCCCTGGCGGAGAACGACCGCCGGGGCAAGCTGACGGTCTTTCTGGGTGCGGCTCCCGGCGTCGGCAAGACCTATGCGATGCTGCAGAGGGCAAGACGTCTCAAGGCCGACGGCGTCGATGTCGTCGTGGGTCTCGTCGAAACCCACAGTCGCGGCGAGACGGCCGCCCTGCTCGAAGGGCTCGAAGTCCTGCCCCGGCGAAGGGTCGCCCACCGTGGCCGCATGCTGGAGGAATTCGATCTCGATGCGGCGCTTGAAAGGCGGCCGCGCATCGTCATCGTCGATGAACTCGCCCATACCAATCCGGAGGACGGCAGGCACCCCAAGCGATACCAGGACATCGAGGAACTGCTCGCCGCCGGCATCGGTGTGTGGACGGCGGTCAACATCCAGCATCTCGAAAGCCTCGCCGATCTCGTCGCCCAGATCACCGGGGTGACCGTGCGGGAGCGCGTGCCCGACATTGTCCTGAAGCGCGCCGACGAAGTCCTCGTCGTCGATCTCCCGCCATCCGAACTGATCGAACGGCTGAAGGAGGGCAAGGTCTACCTGCCCGAAAGCGCCGGCCGCGCCGTCGATCGCTTCTTCCGCCTCGGCAACCTCACCGCGCTTCGCGAACTGGCACTCCGGCGCACGGCCGACCGCGTCGACGACCAGATGGTCGATTACCTGAAGCAGAACGGCATCGACGGGCCCTGGGCTACGGGCGAACGGCTGCTGGTTTGCGTCGGCTCCGATCCCCTGTCGGAGAAGGTGGTGCGCGTGGCAAGCCGGCTCGCCTCGGGTCTCAATGCTCCGTGGCTCGTCGTCTCGATCGAGCGGGCGGACCGCGAGGTCGAGACGCCGGAACTCGTCCAGCGGATCGAAACGCTCTTCCGGCTCGCCGAACAACTGGGCGCGGAGACGCGGCGCGTCATCGGCAACGACTTCGTCGACGAGATCCTGAAGCTCGCGCGGCGGGAGCACGCGACCCAGATTGTGATCGGTACGCGCAGGCGAAGCGGCTGGCAGAAGCTCGTCACCCGGTCGCTGCCGGATGCCTTGTCGCGGAGCGCCTCGGGGATCGGCATCCACATCGTCACGCCCGACGCCCCGACCGGCGAGATACGACGCGCTTCGTTCCGGAAGCCGAAGGCGATGTCGCTCCGGCAATCGGCCTGGTTTGCGCTGGGCTTCGTCGGGCTCGCCGCGCTGATCGGCAAGGGGATCGACCTGTTTGTCGACTTGCCGAACATCTCCCTGCTTTTCCTGCTCGCAGTCCTGGGAGCGGCCGTGACCGGCGGGTACGCGGCGGCCTTTGTCGCTGCCGCCTTGTCGGCGCTGGCTTACAATTTCCTCTTCATCGACCCCGTCCACACCCTTGCGGTCGCCACCCCGCACGAGGTCTTCGCGCTTCTCGTCTTCTTCGCCGTGGCGATGATCGCCGGCGGCTTTGCCTCGCGCATCCGGGAGCAGGCCGAGGTGGCGCGGGTGCGGGCAAGGGCGCTGCAATCGCTCTACGATTTCTCCCGCAAGCTCGCCAGCACCGCCAGCGGCGAGGATGCGATATGGCTCGCCGTGTCGAAATTGCAGGCTACCCTGAGGCGCAACGTCGTGCTGCTCGTGCCCCGCGCCGGTCACCTCGGCGTCGCCGCCGCCTGGCCGCCGGATACGGAGCTCGACGTGACCGACCTGACGGCTGCCCGATGGAGCTTCGACAAGCGGGAGCCGGCGGGCCACGGAACCGGCACGCTGCCGAACAGCCGCTTCGAGTTCCGCCCCCTGCTTGGGCCGCATGGCATCGTCGGCGTCTGCGGTGTCGAACATGCCGGCGCGCATCTCGACCAGAATGCCGAACGCGCGCTGACCGCCATCCTCGACCAGACCGCGATCGCGCTCGACCGCGCGCGGCTGGCGGATGAAACGGTGGAGCAGGCGGCAAGGCTCGAGGGCGAGCGGTACCGCGAGGCCCTGCTGTCCTCGATCTCGCACGATCTCCGCACGCCGCTCGCGACGATCACCGGTGCCGTTACCGGGCTTCGCCAGTTCGGGGAGAAGATGGCGCCCGAGAACCGCGACGACCTGCTTCAGTCGATCGAGGAGGAGAGTGGCCGCATGAGCCGCTTCATCGCCAACCTCCTGGACATGACCCGGATCGAGGCCGGCACGCTGATGCCGAAACGCGACTGGGTGGATGTCGCCGACGTCGTGCAGTCGGCCGTCGAGCGCACGCGAAGGCACGCACCCGATCGCCGCATCGAAACCGGCATCGCGCCCGACCTGCCCCTCATCCGCGGCGACAGCGTGCTCCTGGGGCAAGTGTTGTTCAATCTGCTCGATAATGCCGTCAAATATGGCGGCCGCGACCCCGTGAACGTCTATGCCCGTCGCGACGGCAAGGATGTGATGATCTCGGTCACTGATCTGGGAAAGGGAATCCCATCGCAGGATCTGGACCGCGTCTTCGAAAAATTCTATCGCGGAGGGAAGACGGATGGCCGCGCGCCCGGTACCGGGCTCGGGCTTTCCATCGCCCGCGGCTTCGTGGAGGCCATGGGCGGCAGTATCCATGCGGAAAGCCCGGCCTTGAAGAAGCGGGGCACGCGCATCGTCCTGCGCTTCCCTGAGATCGAAGAACCGAGGAGCGAGGCCCGATGAACCAGTCCCGTATCCTGGTGGTGGACGACGAGCCGCAGATCCAGCGCTTCCTGAACCCTTCGCTCAAGGCTGCCGGCTATGACGTCGTGGTGGCCGGCACCGGCGCGGAAGCGCTGAAATCCGTTGCCACCCAGGCACCTGATCTCGTCATTCTCGATCTCGGCCTGCCCGATATGGACGGCAAGGAGGTGATCGCGAACCTGAGGGGCTGGTCGGACATCCCGATCGTCATCCTCTCGGCCCGTGACCGCGAGAGCGAAAAGATCGCGGCGCTCGATCTCGGCGCCGACGACTATGTCGAAAAACCCTTCGGCATCGGCGAACTCACCGCTCGCATCCGCACCGCACTTCGCCATCGCGGCCGCCGCGATGCGATCCCGGTCGTGATGGAAATCGACGGCCTCGGCATCGATCCCGTCAGGCGGCTCGTCTCGCGAGACGGACAAACCGTGCACCTGACGCCGAAAGAATACGACCTGCTGCTGCTGCTCGCGCGCCACGCCGGCCGCGTCGTGACCCACCGCACCTTGCTGACCTCCGTCTGGGGCCCCGCCCACGGCGACGACCTGCACTACCTCCGCGTCTTCATCGGCCAGCTGCGGCAGAAGATCGAGCGCGATCCGACGCAACCGAACATTGTCCGCACGGAACCGGGCGTCGGCTATCGGATGGCCGAGCCGGAGTGAAGCCGCCCGATCACCGGCCCGGATAGGGCGACGAAAAGGGTGATTTCAGCCGCCGGCCCAATGCAACGTCCACCTGGAACAGGGTTTGGTCGCCGATCAGGACCGGGATGGGTGCCTTGCGGTCGATGCGGGCAAAATGGGGTTCTA
>JAEZHO010000150.1 GCA_023416545.1 Pseudomonadota bacterium | reverse complement strand
TCGGTCAAGGCTCGCTTCAGGCACTGTCGTCCGACGGTCTCGGAAATTCCCTCTTCCGTCAGCCAGAGGCGCCTTTGGCGCTCGGTGACGATCATGCCGGGGAGGATGGCATTCACCCGGATACCCTCAGGCCCGAGGCGACCCGCGAGGCTTTTCGTCAGTCCGACGATGCCCGCCTTGGCGGCCGCGTAGGAGGGGAGACCACCCATGTTGAGCAGGTATGAGATCGACGAGAAGTTTATGATCGCAGCGCCGCTTTCCTGGCGAAGAGAGGGAAGCGCGGCCTGGGTCACGAAGAACATCTGCTTCAGATTGACGGCCTGGCTTTCGTCCCAATAGGCTTCCGTGACCTCTTCCACGTCATGTCGGTCGTCCCAGCCCGCATTGTTGACGAGCACGGACATGGAGCCAAGCAGCGCGGTTGCCTGCCGCACCGCCTCTTGTGCCTGCTCGACGCGTCTCAAATCGGCCCTGACGAAAGTGACCGGATGCTCCGAGCGGCGGGACAAGTCATCCGCCAGTTTCCGGCTCGGTTCCTCGGCAACGTCGATGAATGCGACCTTGGCGCCCTGGGCGGCAAAGCCGGCAGTCAAGGCGGCGCCGATGCCCGAACCGCCGCCGGTTACGAGGACACCCTTTCGGGAAAGATCGGGATGTTGGACAAAAGGTGCGGACAAGGCTGCCCTTCCTGTCGACGCTGCTTGGTCAGTTGGCGCTGTTCTATGCATCCGGTATCCAAAATACAAGAAGCCTCCATCCAGAGGCTTCCTGATCTTTTCACCCGTCTCATCACCCGCCCGCGGAGGGGCGGCGGATGCGTCAGGCCGCCTTTCTTGCCCGGGCGGGCCGCGACGCGTCCCTCGGCGTTCCCGTGATGCGGAAGCGTCCGACCAGCGCCGCCAACCGTCCGCTGATTGCCGAAAGGCTCTCCACGGATGCATTCGCCTCTTCCATCAAGGCGGCATTCTGCTGCGTGATCTGATCCATGCTCCGCACGGCCGAGTTGATTTCCCCGATGCCGGAGGCCTGTTCCTGCGCCGATTGCGTCAGCGACGCGATGTTCTCGTTGATCGAGCCCACCCGCTTGCCGATGGAGCTAAGCGATTCTCCCGTAAGGTTGACCAGATCGACGCCGCGCTTCACGTCCGCGGAGGAGCGATCAATCAGTTCCTTGATTTCCTTTGCCGCCGCCGCAGAACGCTGGGCCAGTTCGCGGACTTCCTGGGCGACGACGGCAAAACCCTTGCCCTGTTCGCCGGCGCGCGCGGCCTCGACCCCGGCATTGAGTGCCAGCAAATTGGTCTGGAAGGCGATTTCGTCGATGACGCCGATGATCTGGTTCATCTTCTGCGAGGAGCTTTCGATATCGACCATTGCGGCAATCGCCTCCCTGACGATCTCGCCCGACTTGACCGTCTCGGATTCCGATTCCTGGACGACGGCCTGGACCTCCCGGACCCGCTTGGCGGATTGGCCGGAGATCGTGGTAATCTGTTCTAAGGCCGCGGCGCTTTCCTCAAGCGCGGACGCCTGATGTTCCGTCCGCTTGGCCATGTTGTCGGTAGCCGATGCTATTCCATCGACCTCTGCGCGAACCTCTTCGACGGATCGGTTGATCTCCTGCATGGCAGCCTCGAGGGCCGCTACCGACTCGTTGAAATTCATCTTCAGGGGGTCGAAGCTGGGAGCGAGCTGCTCTCGAACCTCAGAGGTGAGGTCACCTTCTGCGAGCTTGGAAAGAACCGCGGCGAGCGCCGAGAGGGCGGTATCCTGTTCGGCCTTGGTGGCCTGGCGCTGGGCTTCCAGTCTGTTGCGCTCCTCCGTCAGGGCATCGAGATAGACGGTGATCGCATAGTCCATATCGACCAGGGCAGCCTTGGTGACGGCCGCAAGGTCGTTCGTCAGCTTCTCGGCCTTGCGACCGTGCAGGAAGCCCTTCAGTTCCTCATGAACGACCGCCTTGATGATCTGTTCGAGGATGAGTGCATAGCCGCCGATATACCAGCGGGGCTCCAGGCCGATGCGCGCGTGGGTCTTCCCCACGCTCGTCACGCCATCGACGTAGTCGTCTCGGTACTTCCCGGAGGCGATCAGGCCCCAGTGCTTTTCCTGCCGGGACTTAGCATGCGTGACGTGAGACTTGTCCTTGAAGAACCGGGCCGTATGCGGGTGACGGGTGATCTTCTCATAGAAGGTGTCGAGTGCGCCACCCAGTACCCGGCTGATGAGCGGCTGGATGCCGGAAAGGCTGCGCAACTGCGCGGCGTCGAGACCAACGAACTGCAGTCTGTCTTGGAGATCGGTTGATGTGCGGTGGTCTTGCATGAGGCCTCTGCCGGATTTTTTTTGTTATGCGCCATCGAGGCGGTTCCCGTTACATTTGGCAAGGTGTGATTAATTTAGTGTTAGCGACTGGTTACCGAACAGGCAGAGTCCGGAGCGATTGATGAAAGTCGATGCAGCCCGATTCCCGGGTCCGAGGACATGCTGATCCGGGCTCTCAGAGTTTAGGTTTTGTGAAGGAAGTCACGCCAAGCTGGTGTCTCAGTACGAATCGTTCCAGTTTGACGAGTAGACATGGCCCTCCTTCAATTCCCGTCTCATCGCCGCGCAGCCGACATCCGCCGATGCGCAGCGACCCTTCGCGACCTCCACGGTGAGAAAGCGAACCAGTTCTGGCGCACCGAAATGTCCCGATTTGTGGCAGCCCTTCGCCAGGTCGGCGCGTGCGAAGCGGAAATATCGCATCAGGCGCAATCGTTCATGAATGCGGTCCAGCTTGAGCTGCAGGCGGGCTTCGCCAGCGAATCCATGGGATAAAATCACCACGTCGGGAGTAGCGGTCTTCGGCCACCTCTCGACGAGCGCGGTATCCGCCAGCGCCCGTGCGACCCGGCCCGTCGGTCCGTCGCTACCGGGTTACTCGGAGCGATACTCGCTTATACGCTTCGCAGGTTCGCAGGCTTCCTGACCGGCGGGTGGCGCAGCTGCCACTCCTTGGCGAACGTCATGAGATCGGCAGACGACATCGGGCGCGCGAACGCGTAGCCCTGCAAGGTCTGGCAACCCAGTTCCCTCAGAATCTCCGCATGGGTCATCGTCTCGACGCCCTCGGCAACGATGCCGATTCCGAGCGAGCGTCCGATCTCGATGATCGAGGCCACCAGTCGCCGCTGAGATTCGGAAACGTCGATCGGCGCGACCAGCTTCCGGTCGATCTTCAGGCGGTGCGGTGCAAGTTCCAGCAAGCTCACGATGGATGCATGGCCGGAGCCGAAATCGTCGATTTCCACCTGGACGCCGCGCTCCTTGAGCTGGCGTATGGCCGCCTTCAGGTCTTCTTCCTGATCCTCGAACGAGATCGATTCCAGCAGTTCGAAGGCGAGCGTGTGGGTCTCGATCGGCAGCGACTCCAGCATCCCCAGAAGTGTGGGATCTTTCAGCCGCTGTGCGGAGATGTTTACCGAAAGCTTCGGAATATCGATGCCCTGGGTGCGCCAGCGGGTCATCTGGAACAGCGATTTCTCAAGGATCAGCCTGTCGATCTCGGCCACCCGGCCAAGACCTTCGGCGACTTCGAGAAACTTGTCGGGGGTCAAGATGCCCTTGGTAGCATGGTCCCAGCGGGCGAGGGCCTCGACGCCGTTGATCGCAAGCGTCTGGGCGTCGAACTGCGGCTGGAAGAAGGGAACGAACGCATCGCATTCGAGGGCTCTCAGCAACTCGTCCGCCGTTCGCTTCGTTTCGATCGTGACCGCCCGCAGGTCGTCCGAGAAAATCTCGACGCGATTGCGTCCCTTCTTCTTGGCCTCGTAGAGAGCGATATCGGCGTTCATCAAGAGCTGGGACGGCGTCTCGCCGGCCATGGTCTGGCATGCGATGCCCGCGCTGCAGCCGATACGGATTTCCTGGCCCTCGATTTCGATCGGGCGCGCCAGCCTCAAGACGATCTCCAGGGCAACCTCCTGCGCCCGAGGAGCCGGGTCCGGGCCGCATGTCACAACGACGAACTCGTCGCCGCCAATTCGCGATATGACCTCTTCCGGTCCGATAATTTCGCGCAGGCGCCCGGTCGCGACCTTCAAAACCTCGTCGCCCGTACCGTGCCCCAGCGTGTCGTTGACATGCTTGAAGTGGTCCAGATCGATGTGAATGAAAGCAAGTTTCTGGGAAAGGTCGGACGTATCGGCCGTGACCATGAACTGGTCAAGAAACCGCCTGTTGGGCAGGCCCGTCAGTGCGTCGTGCAGGGATTGATGTTCGAGGATGCGGCGGGTTGTCCTCAGCTGCCGGTTCTGCTCCTCGGCCTTCGCCTGAGCCGTCCGCAACTCGACCTGCATGGCGACGTCATCGGTGACATCCCAGTTCGCGCCGACCACGCGCTTCGTGCCATCCGCCGCGTTCTCGACCGCGCCATGCGCGCGAATGTGCCGGATCTCTCCCGAAGGCAGGACGATCCGGAAATCCTTCAGGTAGGGGATCTGGTGTTCGACGGAGCCCTGGAATGCGGCTTTGGCCTCGGCCAAATCGTCAGGGTGAATCTTGTCCGCCCAATCCTGGAAGGATCCGCGGTTGTTTTCGTGGGGCTGGCCGTAGAGGTCGCACATGTACGAGTCCCACAGCAGGCTGTCGGTGTCGGGGTGGTATTCCCAGACGCCGATCCTGGAGGCCTCCAGCGCCAGTTGCAGCCGGCGGGACAATACTTCCAGGCGCTCTTCACGTTCCCTGAGCAGGAGGTGGCTTCGGTTTCGCTGCTGCATCAAGAGGCCAGCCCAAACAAGCGGGGCAACCACGAAGAAGGAGGCAAGTGCCGCGAACATTCGGAACCTGGCCATATCGGCCGGCTCGTGGGTCCAGCCGCCTTTGGGAACGGCTGCGAGATACCAGCTGTCGTATCCGAGATCGATGGCGGCCGTCACCGGGTCTTGCGAAAGCAGGTCCGCCCGACCGAAGAAGACATCACTGCCTTGCGGTAGCGGGCGGCGCGAGATTGCGATTTCGAGCGTCTGTGATGGCGAATTGAGGTTACTGTCCCGGTAGAGCCGGTCGAGGTCGATAACCGCGGAGACGACCCCCCAGAAGCGGTTGGAGTTCAGCGAGAACACGGGATAGCGGGCGATCAGCCCTTGCCCACCCTGCACGAGCGCGACAGGACCGGTGATCATGACCGTACGACGGGCGACCGCCTCCGCCGCCGGGTCGCGCTGAGAAGGCGTCTCCATGTAATCGAGGCCGATGGCCGTCTTGTTCAGATCCTCAGGGTAGGTCATGCGGATCACGAAGTCCGGCGCGCCCGCTACGCTGCTAAGCTGGGACGGGACGGCGAAGATCCGTTCCGCGATCGTCGAGAACCGCTGCTGGCTCATATGCGGATCGGCTGCGACAGCGGTAACAAGGCCGTGCACGAGATTGACGTTGCCACGGACATTGGTCTCAAGTCTCGAGACGGTGTCGGCCAGTTGCTGCGATGCCTTTGCGCGCTGGTTTTCGCGATGATGCGCGAGCCGGTCGGAATCGGAGCGCGCGAAGCCGATCAGTACTGTCGTGATCGCCAGCAGGGCCGGGACATAGTAAGTCCACCCCGATCGTTTGCGGGGTGTGTGGTGGGGGCGATGGGTAGGCCATAAATGCATAGGCTGAATCCGGCAGTTGATCTGCAATTTCCCCGATAAACTTTAAGATATTCTATCGCCTCCATGCCAAGGAGCGCGGGCCGGAGCCGCTCGACCTGCGCCATGCCTCGCAATGGCCGCACGGGCCCGTCGGCAAGCGATCAGCAGGAAGGGGCGGCCTGGGCGGGGGTATTGCCGGCGTCATCGGTTTCCGGCTCCAAGGCGGCCAGGGCCTTTTCGATGGTCGCCTCGAAGCGAACCATGGGGGGACGGATCCCCTGCGCGCGCAGTTCTTCACGGAGCCCATCGGTCGTGCCCGTCAGCACGATGCTCAGTCTCCTAGGATGGGCCTTGTGGGCAAGGTTTTCTATCGTGTTGGCTGCGGTGGAATCGATGAAGGGGACGGCTTCGAGATCTATGATCAGCGCACGGTGACGATCGGAGATACGATCGAGGACAGCGCCGATCGAGGCTGCGGCGCCGAAGAAGAAGGCTCCGGAGATACGATAGATCATGATGTCCGGATCGCTCGCGACCGCCTTGTCATAGGCAACCCCTGCCGCCTTGCCGCTATCGGCCTCGTCTTCCGTGACGAACGGAGGATGGGCATGGACCGCCGTGGTTTGCGACATGCGGTGGATGAAAAGCACCGAACCGAGGGCAAAGCCGGCGACGATCGCTTCCGTCAGGTCACGGAAGATGGTCAGCAGGAACGTGACAAGCAGAACGGCGGCGTCTCCCCTGCTCGCGGTAATCAGCATCCAGAATGCCTGCTTCTCGAACATATTCCAGGCAACGACGGCAAGCACGCCCGCGAGGCTTGCCAAAGGGATATAGCTCGCCAGCGGCGCTGCAATCAGAATGAACATCAGAAGGAAAACCGCGTGCAGCATTCCTGACACCGGTCCATGAGCGCCTGAGCGAACATTGGTGGCGGTGCGGGCGATCGTGCCCGTCACGCAGAAGCCGCCGAAGAGAGCCGAGCCGACATTCGCAATGCCCTGGCCTACCAGTTCGCAATTGGACCGGTGCCGCCGCCCGGTCATCCCGTCCGCGACGACCGCGGACAGGAGCGACTCGATGGAACCGAGAAGTGCGAATGCAAAGGCCGAGGGCAGCACGGCGAGGGTCTTCTCGATCGTGATCTCCGGAAGGTCGGGGACCGGCAGCGAGCCTGGTATCCCTCCGAATGCGCTGCCGATCGTGCTGACCGGCAGCGACAGGAAGGCTGCCGCGGCCGTGGTTGCACCTACCGCTATCAGGAGGCCCGGCCAGTGCGGCCGCCACCGCTTCAGCGCCAGGATGACGATGACGGTGGAGGCTGAAAGGGCGATCGTGGCCGGACTTGCCGTCGGCAGGTTCTCCCAGAGAACGGGAAGCTTTTGCAGCAGTGCTCCCGGTTCGGGGACGGAAAGGTCAAGTCCGAGCAGTTCCTTGATCTGGCTTGCGAAAATGATCACGGCTATCCCCGCCGTGAATCCCACGGTCACCGGGTAGGGGATGAACTTGATATAGGTGCCAAGGCGAAGGAGACCGATCAGCGCGAGGATCAGGCCGGAGATGAAGGTCGCCAGGATCAGCCCATCCATTCCGTGCGCCTGCACCGTCGCCGCGACCAGCACGATGAAGGCACCCGCCGGGCCGCCGATCTGGAACCGGCTGCCTCCAAATGCGGATACCAGGAAGCCCCCGACGATCGCGGTGTAGAGGCCCTGCGCAGGCGAGGCGCCCGACGCGATGGCAATCGCCATCGAAAGCGGCAGGGCGACGATGGCGACCGTCAGGCCGGCCAGGGCGTCGGCGCGGAGGTGCTCAAGGCGGTAGCCTTCCCGAAGGACCGTGAGGAGCTTTGGCGTGAACAGTTCTGTGAAGGATGGTTCTGCTAATCGGAGTGTCGTCACCGGCTGCGTCATTCGTCCTGCGACCTTCGCGATGTTGTCGATCGTCCGCGGTGAATTCTACCGACCGTATTCATTCCGCAACGGGACCAGCGCGCCGGCAGGCGTCCGGCCCGTCAGTTGTTCCATTGCTATACCAGTCAGCGTTGCGGCGAGATTGCAACTGCTACCAAAGTAGCGCCGCAATGCGGGAAGTCGGAAAATGAAGCCTTACCGATCACGTTCCGCAAAGCCTCAGGAAGGCGACGCCGAAGAAGGTGAATGGCGTTGCCACCGCGGCGCCAAGCCAGACATAACGCGAGACCTCGCGGGTGAATTCCGTGGTTTCGTCGGGCTTTTCAGCAGCCCGTCGCCCTGCCCGCTTGTTCCAGCACAGAAGCGCCACGGCGGTGATACCGAAGGCTGCCAGGATCATCAGGGCCCATCGTAACGTCGGATGGGTGCCCGCCAGCGCGGAAGCGCCGTTCCCGGCCAGATGGCAGCCGGTTGCCTGGACGCCGTAGAGCAGCACAAACAGCCCTGCCCAGAACACGAAGCCTGCCATGATCGAGAGGAGCGGAGAGGTTCTCATTCGGATGACCCTCCGACAAGTGTGGCCAGCAGAATGGGAAAGGCCAGCGCGGTCACGCCGACTGCGGCGCTGTAGCCATGCCACAATTGGCCGATGCGGAGATCGACGAGCCTCCTGGAGGAAACATAACCGTTCCTGACGCGGAAAAGGCAAAAGGCAGAAAGGACCACGCCGACGCCATTGTGCAGGGCCGCAAAAGCGAGGACGACGAAGACACTTGCCACGGCGGCGTGCGCCTGGACCTGCGGCCATGTGATCAGCAGGAGCCAGCCGAACAGCGTGAGGGCGACGAGCTGGCAAAGCAGATTCAGCACAAGCAGACCTGCCGCATCGGGTCCCGACCGAACCGCCATGGTTCCCGTCCATAGGCTGATCGTCAGGGCGACGCCCGCAAGAACAGCGACGGAGGAGGGGTAGCGCGGCATGTCCACCGGCGGCCAGCCGGGAGCGGATATCCAGAGGAACAGTGCCCCGAATAGGAGGGCGATGAAGGCAGTCCCATCCGCGATAAGGGCGAGCGCCATCGCCCACCATGAAGGGGGACGCGAGACCTGCATATGCGGGGGCAGGACAAGACCATGGCCGACGTCGAGATCGGCTATGTCTTCCCTCTCCGCCGTGTCGCCTGTCCAAAGAAGGAACAGGGCAGCGACCAGAGCGAGCGACAGGGGTGCAATCCAGTAGAACTTGAATAGGAGCGACAGGAAGAAGCTGCCCGTGGCAAGGGCCGTGATGAACGGCAGAAATGTCTGGCGCGGCAGCCGGACGACATGCTCGGCACGGCCTGTGGTGATGTCGACAGCCAGCAGTTCCATGCGTCCGTCCCTCGGCATGCCGAGATAGCCCTCGCCGGCGGCCAGTTGCGGTCCCAGATGATCAGGGTCGAGAAGGTCTGCGCGGCGGTCGACGGAGGGAAGGGATGCGAAGTTGTAGGAGGGCGGTGGTGTCGGCATCGCCCACTCTAGGGTTCCCGCCTTCCAGGGATTGCGACGATAGCGGGTTCCGAACCGGAAGAGCAGGATGAAATCCAGCGCGATGAGGGCAAAGCCCATCGTCATTACGAAGCTCCCCATCGAGGAGATGAAGTTCAAGGTCTCCCAGCCTGATTCCGCGGGGTATTCGAAGACCCGACGGGGCATTCCGCGCAAGCCCGTCAGGTGCATCATGAAGAAGGTGACGTTGAAGCCGATGAACACCATCCAGAAGGCTGCATGGGAGAGATGCTGGAGGGGCTGCCGGCCGCTGATGTGCGGCAGCCAGTAGTAGGCGGCGGCAAGCATGGGGAAGACGAAGCCGCCGACCAGCACATAGTGGAGATGGGCAACGACGAAATGGGTGTCATGCGCCTGCCAGTCGAAAGGCACCATGGCCAGCATGACGCCCGTCAGACCGCCGATCACGAACACGAAGAAGAAGCCGAAGATGTGCAGCATCGGCACCGAAAAGCGCGGGTGGCCATGACCGATCGTTGCGAGCCAGGCGAATATCTGGATGGCGGTCGGCACGGCAACCATCGCGCTCGCGGCGGAGAAGAAGGAAAGTGCGACGTGGGGAATGCCCACAGTATACATATGATGGACCCAAAGTCCGAAGGAGAGGAAGGCCATCGAGACCAGTGCCGCGATGATGATCCGGTAACCGGCAAGCGGAGTGCCGGCGAAGACGGGGAGGATGGTGGAGATCGCGCCGGCGGCCGGCAGGAAGATGATGTAGACCTCCGGATGCCCGAACAGCCAGAACAGATGTTGCCAGAGCAGCGGATCGCCGCCGCGCGTGGGATCGAAGAAGGGCAGCCCGAACGCCCGCTCAAGCTCGAGGAGAATGGATCCGAGGATGAGGGGCGGAAATCCCACAAGCATCATCGTTGCGACAACGAGCATATACCAGGCGAGGATCGGCATCCTGTCGAGCGACATGCCGGGGGCGCGCAGCTTGAGGATCGACACGATGAGCTCGATCGCCGCCGAGAGCGCGGAGATCTCGACGAAGGTGATGCCGAGCAGCCAGACATCGGAGTTGATGCCGGGTGAGAACGTCCCCGAGGACAGCGGCGTATACATGAACCAGCCGCTGTCGGGCGCAACTCCCCCGATAAGCGCCGCAATCAGCATCGTACCGCCGAACAGGTAACACCAGTAGCCGTAGGCGGACATGCGGGGGAAGGCGAGGTCCCTGGTTCCCAGGAGCTTGGGCAGAAGATACATCGCGCCACCTTCGAAGAAGGGAATGGCGAAAAGAAACATCATCACCGTGCCGTGCATGGTGAAGACCTGCGCATACTGCTCGGCATCCATGAACGCGCTCTCGGAGGAGGCGAGCTGCGTACGGATCAGCATGGCCAGCAGGCCACCGATGGCGAAGAAGACGAGCGCCGTGAGCATGAAACGCTTGCCCACGATATTGTGGTTGACCGCCGCGAGTTGCGCCCATCCGGGCGGCGTCCCCCAGATTCGATCGAGAGCCTTGTGGAGGGCAACGGGAGAAAGGTCGGGCTGTCTATTCTCCGTCATCTGGTCTCCTGCCG
>JAEZHO010000107.1 GCA_023416545.1 Pseudomonadota bacterium | reverse complement strand
CAACGCTCTTGAGGTGCGGCGGGTTCTGAACGGCAAGCGCACAGGCCACCTCTATGTCTTTCTCTGGCGAGAGGGACGCCCTGCGCTGGAACAGGGCCTTGCCGCGTTCAACTACCGGCATGACAAGGTGCACCTCGTCAACCGTTACCAGCGCATGGCGCTTCTCGGCCGAATGTGCGGATTGCAGAGCCTGGAGATCGAGGCCGAAGACAAATGCTCCAACGGGATCAATGCGGTGCTGTTCGCTCTATACCATAAGGCCCCGGCTGTGATCCTGACCGGCATAAACCCGGCAAGTGCGGGACACGCCTATAATCGAGAGGACTTGCCTCGCCTGCATCAGAGCATGGATCTGAAGGTCCTGCAAAAGCTGCTCGCCGCAAACCACCCGGTCTTCACGGCCGATCCCGAGGTCTCTTCATTGACCGGACTGCCCCTGTGGGCAGGCCGTGGCGACTGACAAGCGCGGGCGGTCAGCTCCCGAGGTCGATGCGGTTTTCGCTCAGGAAGTTCACCATGGCGAGATCCTCGACCTCGTTCTCCTGGATGATGCGCATGGTGGTCCGCATCTTGTCTTCCACCCGCGCAGCCGAGGCCGCGTAGGTCCAGCCTCGCGCCATCTTCGCCAGCATCTCCTCTTCCGACTTGCTGTAGTAGTGGTTGAGCTGCAGCGCCTTGTTGGAATAGAAGCCCTGCTGCTTGCGCCCCCTCCGATCGGCACGTTGACCAACGTCATTGCACGTAAGGTCACCAAAATGGCGGGTCGTGAAATGGTGGACCGCCACTTCCGTCACTTCGCAAGGATCGACGATGCACTTGAAGTTCGAGGCCGGCTCTCCCCCGCCGATCGGCTTTGCGGCGCGCCGCGTATAGTTCGTCAATATGCCGCCCGCGGGTTTCTGCTTGTGCCCGCTGGTGCCGAACATGTGCCATGGCAGCGATACATTGGGGAAATCTCCGGTAGCGGCCAGCGCCTCCTCGATTGTCTTTCCGGTCATCGGCAGCAGGAATTCGTCGACGTCGATGAACGCCATGCGCCGGAACCGGCCGCCAAAATTCAGGATCGCATGGGCGAAGGCCACCACCTGTCCATCGATCGGCTGACCGGTCTTGGCGGCAGCCACGCGACCCGCCCAGGGAACGATCGTCAGTTCGCTCGCATCCAAGGTGCTTGCGAGGACGCTGCAGGTCTCATCGGTCGAGCCATTGTCATAGACGATGAAATGCTTCACGCCGACCGCTCGATGGAAGCACGCCCATTCGGCTATATAGGCTGCCTCGTTCTTCACGCAGACGGCGATGGCAACGCCGGCGCGATCCGGACGGGGCGCCGGCGGCTCTATCGAGAGGTTCTTTATTGAAGATTGCGACCGCCTGAACCAGCCCATCGAGCCTCGTCTCCCTCGTAGAATTGATAGCGGAAGCATCCCGCCGGCAACCAGCCAGGATATCTCCGACTTACGGAACGCTATCGTTCGCCACCAGTTTCCTGACGGATCGTCTACTTCTCAATGAACGGCATGGGAAGTGGCGACCGCGTTGACACTCTTCCTTTTATCGTGCTTGTCTGCGCCTCTGTTAATTTACTCATTTTCGAATGTTCACACAGAAAGGCGCGGCGCTGATCGCTCCTTCCATCAAGCAAAGGGTGATGCATGAGAGACGACGTAGCGCAGATCTTTGTCGGTTTCGATTCGAAGGAAGTGGTTGCCTATCACGTCCTTTGCCAAAGCATCATCGAACGATCTTCCATACCGGTGGTCTTCTCTCCGATCGTCCTCGACAACCTCCAGGGCGTTTTCACCCGCGAGCGCAATCCGCTGCAGTCGACGGAATTCTCCTTTTCCCGCTTCCTCGTCCCGTATCTCAGCGACTACCGAGGCTGGTCGATCTTCATGGATTGCGACATGCTTGCCCGCGCCGACATCGCGGAGCTCTGGGCCCTGCGCGACGACAAATGGTCGGCGATGTGCGTCAAACACGACTATGTCCCGAAGGTCGAGACGAAGTTCCTCGGCCAGACGCAGACCAAGTACGAGAAAAAGAACTGGTCGAGCATGATCCTGTTCAACAACGCGAAATGCGGCGCCCTGACCCGGGACTACGTCAACACGGCAACCGGCCTGCAACTGCATCAGTTCAAGTGGCTCGACAGCGACGACCAGATCGGCGAGGTGCCCGTGACGTGGAACTATCTCGTAAACGAGTATGACTATCGCGAGGATGCGAAGCTGGTCCACTTCACAGACGGCGGTCCCTATTTCGAGGACTACAAGGACGATGATTACGCGGAGGAATGGTTCGCCATGCGCGACAAGGTCGTCTCCGTGCATCAGAAGTAGAGATGAACACGGGAGTTCCCCCAGTCGGCGTTGAGGCCGCCCGGCTACCCCGGCCGGGGGCAGTTTCGGGCCTGTCCGAAAGCTCGAACTGGCGGGAGATCCTCGCGCCCTATTCGCACATTGTGCTGGTCGCCAACAGCGGCGCGCTGAACGTCGCGGATATTCAGCCGCAGTATCCCGCCACCACACTCTTCGTGTTCTTCAACAGGGTCTACAAGAGCCTGGACAAGCCTTTCGACGGGCATGCGCTGCTGGTATCGCGGGCGCAGCCGAAGGGGGCGAACATCGTGTACCGCAACGAGGTCTCCGATGTTCTTTCCTATTTTGCCCAGGCACATTTTCTCGGCATCCTGAACATCCGCCTGGCAGCCAGCGAGAAACTCAATACCTCCGCGGATTACCAGAACGCGCCGACCGGCCATCTCGATCTCCTCGGTTATTGCGACAGTTTCTACACGAGCGGCAAGACGCCGACGAGCGGGTTCGCGATCGCCCTCTGGCTCAGCGAGTTGAGGCTCCCCGCAAAAATCGTTCTTGCCGGTTTCTCGGCAAAGCGCACGGCGAAATGGCGGGTGGTCTCAATCCATGACTGGAGCTTCGAGCAGACTTTCCTCCGCGTATTCGCTCGCCTCGGCAAGGTCACGATCGAGGGCGGGGTTCCGAAAAACCCCTATGCCGCGCTGGCCGAGCGGTTCCCCGAAATACCGCCGTCCGACATCGAACTCGCGGCCACCGAGGTCCTGTC
>JAEZHO010000080.1 GCA_023416545.1 Pseudomonadota bacterium | reverse complement strand
GCGTTGAGCGCCAGCAGGTTCGTCTGGAAGGCGATCTGGTCGATGACGTCGATGATCTGACGGATCTTGGCGGAGGAGCTTTCGATGCGCTCCATGGCGTCGATCGCGTCCCGCACGACGGTGGTGGAGGTGTGCGCACCCGTCAGGGTGTCGGCCGCAACCCCGACCGCCGTTTCGCAACGGGCGAGTGCGCCGTTGACCGCACCGGTCATGTCGGCGAGCGCAGCGGCTGCTTCTTCCAGCGCCGCCGCCTGGCGTTCGGTCCGGCGCGACAGGTCGTCGGACGCCATCTTCAGTTCGCCGGAGCCGGCGCGGATCGTGGTGACGCTGCTGCCGATCGAGGCAATCGTCGCTTCGAGGCCGGCCAGCGAGTTGTTGAAGTCGTGGCGCAGGTGGTCCAGCGAGGGTGCGAAGGCCGTGGTGATGCGCTGGTCGAGCTTGCCGCGGGAGAGGGCGGCGAGACCGGTCGCGAGCGCGGAGACGGCTTCCTCGATTTCGCGGGCGCTCGCGGCCTTCTCGGCCTCACGCTGCTGACGCTCCTCGTCGATCTCCTCGTTCTTGCGGTGCGACTCTTCCTCCATGCGCTCCTTGTCGAGCGCGCCCTGCCGGAAGGTTTCCAGTGCGCGGGCCATTGTGCCCACCTCGTCGCCGCGGCCGACATAGCCGACGACGATCGACTTGTCGCCGGAGTTGAGGCGGTTCATCAGGGTGGCGAGTTCCGTCAGCGGACGGGTCAAGCGGGCCGAGATGTAGGTGCCGATGCCGCCCATGACCACGAGGACCGCGAGCGTGGCCAGGATGGCCCACCAGGCGAGGTCATTGGCCGATGCGAGCACGGCCGCCTCGTTCTGTGCCATGGCCAGCAGATGCTTTTCACCGAAGATGGAGACCGGCTGGTAGGCGAAGAAGAGGGGCTGGTCCGCGACCGTCGCGAAGGCCGATCCGGCCGACTGTGCGACAGCCGCCTCGACCAGTTCCGCCGGGATGTCGTGCGGCTGGCCGCCGACGAAGGAACCGCTGCGGAAGCCGCCCTTGGCGTCGAGGAGGAGAGCCTCGTCGATCGACTTGCCGTATTCGTCCGGGGTCACGGCGCGGGTCAGTTGCTCGGCCGAGAGGCGGAAGATCACCGCGCCCTTGACGACGGTCTGTCCCCAGGAGGAGACAGCCAGCTGCTTGCCGATGAGAGCCGAGGACTTGCCGCCGTCGAACTCGTAGGGTGCGAAGGGTGAGCTGTGGACCTGATCGGGGGAGCCGGCATTGATGCGGGTAAGGATGTCGTTGATCGGCGCAACTGCGGAGGCCTGCTCGAGCAGTTCCTTGCCCTTGGTGACCGAGTAGACGATCTGGCCCTTGAGGTCGACGATATAGATGTCGCTGACGCCGGCGTTCTTCCAGCTGCTTGCGATCGTGCCGTGGATTGCGCTGTGGTGGATGGCGTAGAGGAGCTTCAGGCCGTTGCCTTCGTTCGCGGCGCGTTCGTCCGCCGAAAGGTCGAGCTTCTGATAGGCTTCCTTGATGGAGCTGCCCTCGCTCGGGATGACATTGGTCATCGTCTCGATGGCCTGGCCGATCGCGGTATTCTGGCCGAGGTCGTTGAGCGACTGGGAAATCCGCTCCTCGTAGGCGTCCAGTCCCTTCGACTGGTTGCCGGCAACGGATTCAAGGCGAAGCTGGCTTGCCTCGATGAGGCCGCCCTTGCCGACCTGATAGCTCAGGAGCCCGACGGAAAGGCAGGAAATGAACGTGGCCCCGACGACAAGGCCTGCAAACTTTGCCTTGATGGACCAAGACTTTCCTGCGCCGGCAGACTTCAATGACTGCGACATAACAATAATATCCCCCACACACGGTAAAATGGTGGGGAATCTTTGTCAGCAATTCGTTGCCGCAGTATTAATGTGGAACCGCGTTATACTGCCATCGCCGCAGCATAGTTCAGTCGAAGAGACTGGAGACCGATTCCTCGGATGCCGTGCGGTTGATCGCCTCGCCAAGGAGGTTGGCGGTCGTGACGACGCGGATATTGTGGGCCGACTGGACGGCCGTCGTCGGCTGGATGGAGTCGGTGATCACGAGCTCGCGCAGCTTGGAGGAGGTGATGCGGGCAACCGCGCCTCCCGACAGGACGCCATGGGTGATGTAGGCGGTGACGCTGGTCGCGCCCTTGTTCAGAAGCGCCTCGGCGGCGTTGCAGAGCGTGCCGCCGGAATCGACGATGTCGTCCACCAGCAGGCAGTCCTTGCCGGCCACTTCACCGATCACGTTCATGACCTCGGACTCGCCGGCGCGCTCGCGGCGCTTGTCGACGATGGCAAGCGGACAATCGATCCGCTTGGCGAGCGAACGTGCGCGCACGACGCCGCCGACGTCGGGAGAGACGACCATGACGTTGCGGACGTCGTAGTTTTCCTTGACGTCACGGGCGAGGATCGGAACCGCGAACAGGTTGTCGGTCGGGATGTCGAAGAAGCCCTGGATCTGCCCGGCATGCAGGTCGAGCGTCAGGACGCGGTCGGCACCGGCTTCGGTGATCAGGTTGGCGACGAGCTTGGCCGAGATCGGCGTGCGCGGGCCGGCCTTGCGGTCCTGCCGGGCGTAGCCGAAATAGGGAAGGACGGCCGTGATGCGCTTTGCCGAGGACCGACGGAAGGCGTCGATCATGATCAGCAGTTCCATCAGGTGGTCGTTGGCGGGAAACGAGGTGGACTGGATGACGAAGACATCCTCACCGCGCACGTTTTCCTGTATCTCGACGAAAATTTCCTGGTCTGCGAAGCGTCTGACGCTGGCTTTTCCGACTGGTACATTGAGATAGCTGCATATCGCATCGGCAAGCTGCCGGTTCGAATTGCCTGCGAAAACCTTCATTTCGGTCCGCCCGTTCTGACGCTGGATGGGCGCCTTTTACCGCCGCATAAGGCGAATGCAAGAGCGTTTGGCCCCGGTCCCGCAATTTTATGAATAATCCATGAAATTCGTCATCCGGAACGCCCGTTCTTCCAGGCCACATATTCGTTGATCGTCTTCGTGGCGATCGTCTCCATGGTGGCGGCGGGCACCGCCGTCCACGGGTCGCCGCGAGGGGTGGCGGCGATCCGTTCCTGGCCCTGGACACGGTGCAGCCGGCCGCCGCTGTTGTCGAGGATATCCCAGACATAGACCACGGTCACCGACTCGCTTTCGGCGAAGGCGGAGAAATAGCCCTTGAGGATATGATCGGTGCTGCTGTCGCCCGAGGCGCGGATCGTCAGCCCGCCGGCGCGTGCCTGTGCGCCGAGCTGGCGCGAGAGCGGCGTTACCGCCTGCACGGGCGCCCCGATGATGGGCAGGAAGCGGATGGAACCTTGCGCAGCGGTTGCCTGCGCCGCCTGCTGCGGCTGTGCCGGCGGGGAGGAGGCCGAGGGGAAGGCCGGCGGGGAGGCAGGCGAGGCAGGCGGCGAGGCGGCAGGAGGCGGGGAGGGCGGGGCGGCGTTCCCGGACTGCAGCGCCTGTGCCTGCGCCTCCAGCGTGTTCTGCGGAGGATGCTGCCGGGCCGGCTGGCCGCCCGCGGAGGACCAGCCGTCCTGCGGATCGGGAGCGCGGGCGAGCCGGTCGGCTTCGGCCTGCGTCACGGGCGAAGACGGCCGCAATCCGCCGCCGACATTGGCCGGCGGCGTCAGGGCGTCCGTCGTGCAGCCGGCGAACACTGCCGTGGCCGAAGCCACCACCAGTCCCACTACCACTCTGCGCATGCCGCCTCCGTCGTCCAGCCCGTCCGCGGCAAACCTAGTTGTTCGCTTTCGGAACTGTCAAATCAGCCTGTGGATGCATCACCGAATGATGAGGTCCAGGCCGTGGCGCGACAAGGGCTGCGGTGCCTCTTCGGTGGTAAGATAAGTATGGCCGAGGGTCATCGCCGCGCCGGTATCGGAATCCATGATGATCATGTGGGTGAAGAGCGTCATGTTCGGCAGGATCTCCTGCGGATTGCCGACATGGAACATCTGGTGCTCCATCCAGGACGGGGAGAAGCGGGCCCCGAGCGAATAGCCGCAGGCGTTGAGCCGGTGGCGCGTCAGGCTGCGCTCGTCGAGGATGCGCGCATGGACGTCGAAGACATCGCCGAACGTGTTGCCCGGGCGAAGCACGTCCTCGATCGCGGTGATCGCCTCGAGGCAGGCCTTGTAGAGTTCGCGGTGGCGGGCGCTCGGCTCGCCGATCACGACGGTGCGCATCATCGCGGCGTGGTAGTGGGCGCTCACGCCTGCCCATTCGAGCGTGAGCTGGTCGCTCGCCGCAAGCGTCCGCCGTCCGGACTTGTAGCGGCAGAGGAGGGCATCCTCCCCCGAGCCGATGATGAATTCGTTGGCGGGATAGTCGCCGCCGCCGCTGAGAATGGCGCCCTGCATGGCGGCCAGGATGTCGGCTTCGCTGCCGCCGGCGCGGATGAGGGGCAGCGCCGCATCGAGCGCATCGTCGGCGAGTTCCGCCGCGCGCCTTGCATGGGCGACCTCGGCCGGGCTTTTGACAAGGCGAAGCCCGCTGACGATGTAGGAGGCGTCGATGATCTGCCCGAACGACGCCAGCTGGTTGTCCAGCAGGCGCGCCACCCGTCCCGTCATGCCATGCGTGTCGAACTCGACGCCGATGCGGGCGCCGAGCAGGTCGAAGTCGCTCAGAAGGTTCTTCAGGTCGAGCGTCGGGTCGGCGTTGACGCGGTCGACCCAGACGACGACGTTGTCGATCACCGAGGTATGGCGGGCCTGGCGCAGGTCAGCCGAGCGGGTCAGCAGCGCCATCGTGCCGTCCGCCTTGACCACGAGGGTCTGGAAGAAGCAGTAGCCGAACGTGTCGTAGCCGGTCAGCCAGTACATGCTTTCCTGGGCGAAGAGCAGCATGGCCTCCAGCTTCTCCTCGCGCATCCTCTCCAGAAGGCGCTCGAGCCGGGCGGCGTATTCGGTCCTTTCGAAATGCAGCGCCATCTTACTCCTCCGTGATTGCAATTGCAGAGATCTGCCGACCGTAGTCCGGCTCGCCGCGATGGGTGGTGCGGCGATAGGAATAGAACCGCGCCTCGTCGGCATAGGTATCCAGCCCGAGCTGGTCGGCGCCAACACCGGCTTGCCGCAGGCGGTGCAGGGTAAGGGCCTGCAGGTCGAAATAGGAATGCCCGGGCTTTTCCGAGGGCGTGAAGAACCTCTCGTACCCATCGTCGTACTGGAGGAAACGGTCGAGGAATTCGGGGCCGACCTCGTAGCTTTGCGCCGCAATCGACGGGCCGAGGCAGGCTCTGATCGAACCGCGGTCGGCGCCGAGGCTGACCATCGCCTCGATGGTATTCTCCAGGACGCCGTCCAGCGCGCCCTTCCAGCCGGCATGGGCTGCGCCGATGACGCCGTTGTCGCCGTCGCAGAACAGGATCGGGCCGCAGTCCGCCGTCAGGACCCCGAGTATGACGCCGGGCGTCGAGGTCACGAGCGCGTCCGCCTTCGGCCGTTCTCCGGAATAGGCGGCGTCCACGACAACCACGTCCGGGGAGTGGACCTGATGCACGGTGGCAAGCCGCTCGAAGGGTAGTCCGAACCAGCCCGCCACCCGGCCACGGTTTTCCCGTACCCGGTCCGCCTCGTCCGCGGAGCCAACGCCGACATTCAGCCCGGCATAGATCCCTTCCGAAACGCCTCCCTGCCGGGTGAAGTAGCCATGGCGCAGGCGGCTGCCGCAATTTTCGCTGAGGAACGGGCTTTCGATGGGCGTCGGCAAGGACTTTTCCGTCATGGGCAGGCGGTCTCTCTCAAGGTCTGGAGGGGGCTGAAGGCCAAGCGGCGGATGCACTGGATGTGCTGCTTCGTCGGCGGGGATGTTGGCGCGGCGGTGGCTTGGCTGTCAATCGTCATGTTTTACGCCGCGTCTTCAAGCGACTTCTTCACCCAGCTTCACCCGGCTCATTCAGGCCACCGGGCGAAACGGCGCAAGATCCACGGCGGGAGACGAAACGGCGATGACCTTGAAAAGCTCGCCCATCTTGCCTGCGCCCTCGCCGGCGAGCCTGTCGACGGCGGCGGCGATGAGCTTGCCGTCGGCCGCATCCTTGCCGCTGGCGAGTGCCGCCGCGCGCTCGGAAAGGCCGAGCCCGCGCAGGAAATCTCCCTGCCTCAGGCCGCCGTTGAGATGGACGCCGCTGCCGATCGCGACCCGTGCGAGGTCCTCGAAATCGACGTGGCTCGTCAGATCGGCTTCGCCGGGATGGGCGAGTGGCGGGTCGTAGGCATGGTTGCGAATGGCCTGCAGCGTATCGCCGAACCCGGTGACCATGTGGCCGTAGTCGATGATGAGCGCGGTACCGCCCGTGGTCTTCAGCCGGTCGCACAAGGTCGACATCACCGCCTGGCGGGCAGGGGCGACCTCGAAGATCGTGCCGTCGGGTACCGACGCGACCGGCGCCGGGAGAAGGGCCGGGTCGCGCCCGCCGACGCCCAGCGAGAAGGACAGGTTGTCCTCCTCGTCGAGCGCGACGACCCGCTCGCGGAAGCCCGACGGCGTCTTGACGAACTGGCGGATCGGGATTGCATCGAAGAGTTCGTTCGCCACGACCAGGACAGGGCCGGGGGGCACGTCCTTGAAATCCCCGTGCCAGGAAATCTTTCGCGAATGGCTTTCGAGCGTGACCCGCTGCACGCCGCGCAGCCGCTCGCTGG
>JAEZHO010000446.1 GCA_023416545.1 Pseudomonadota bacterium | reverse complement strand
TTTCTTCCATTCTTCAATTGTCAAAAAACCGACGAAACAAACCCGAAACCGGACCCTTCCGTCAAAAACCCAACTCCCCGACCCATGACCGGGAAACAAACCAGCATTCGCCAATTCAAAGGGTTTCCCTAGAACGAGAGAGGTCGTCGCCAGCAGCGCCGCCGCCCTCGTTGGTGAGCGGTTTATAGTCCCAACCCCCAAAACAAGTCAACACGGATTTTCAAAATCATCCAAACTTTCATCCAAGCATCTGATATAAAACACAAATTCCAAAACCAACGGCCAAAACGCCGGTAAATCCCCTCCTGGCACGCGAGAGCACCGTGGATAAGCGGCACGCCAGAAGCAGGCGGCCTCCGTCCCGCCCCGACTTTTTCACAATCCTCATGTTAAGAGCGATTCCATTGCGGCCAAGGCCTGTCCGGTGCTTCGCCGGCGCGCCGCTCATGCGTCTCTCTTCCTTCCCTTATGGGGACGTGTCGTGATTTGACACGGTCGGGTGAAAAGGGGCACATGTTTGGCCCAAGCTCGCGGCGCCACGATGGCTCGGCGATCAGACGAGCATAAGGGGAATGCAGGGAGAGGCATGATCAACGCCCGCAACACGATCCGGACGCTCGGCAACGAGCCGCCACTGCTGGCCGACGGCCGGCGGGCCCCGGACCGGCGCGAGATCTCGCTGCGATGGCTGTCCGGCACCTTCCTCACCGGCATCACCTCCTCCATCCTCATGGGCGTCGCTCTCTTCGCCGCGCTCGACGGCCGCCAGCAGCTGGCGATCCCGGCCGAGGCCTCCGCCTCCCTGCCGCTCGAGGACGAGCCCGATACGGTCAGCCGCGGCGGACGCCTTCTCGGCGGCAACATCGTCGCCATGCCGACCGACCGCAAGGTTCTCGAAGTCTCGACCGTCGTCCACGAGGGCAACAAGGAAATCATCCGGCGGCGCCCCTTCGCGCATGTGAAGATGAACCTCGCCGCCAATCACGTCGCCCAGGAGGATTATCCGGACTTCGATCCGCTCACCATCTTCTCCTCAAGCGAAGGCAAGGCGCCCGCCCCCGGCACGACCGGCCTCATCTACGGGTCTGAAGTGGAATCGGAAGTCAGCCTGAGGACGATCGCCTTTCCCGCGAGCGGCGCGCACTATCCCTATGCGCCCTCCATGTCTCTGGAAGAGGTCGAGGAGAACGTCCGCTCCAACGGCTCCGTCCTGACCGACGGCGACACGCAGCTTTCGGCACTCTATTACGTCGACCCGCAGCGTTTCTCCTCCGGCGGCGACGGTCTCGACCTGACGGCGGGCCTTGCCGCCCGCATCGTCGAGCAGAACATGTCGGTGACGCCGGCGGAGCCCGTCACCCCCGAGACCCGAGACTATGCCGACGACATCATCCCGATCCGGGCGGAGAAGGACATCGCCGAGGCACTCGAGGATGTCGGCTATCCCGCCGGCAAGTCGCAGGAGATCGCCGGCCATCTCGGCAACCGGCTCCGCGAGCCGAAGCTATTTCCCGGCGACGTCCTCAGGATCGGCGTCGTCCAGCAGGGCGAAATGGTCCTCGTCGTGCGCGCCAGCGTCTATCGGAAGGGCGGGCACGAGGTCACCATCGCTGTCAGCGACCATGGAAGGATGATCGACGGCGAGGAACCCCCGATGATCGACGCCATCGCCGGCGCGTTCAGCGACCAGCCGGTCCAGGTCGTCGCCGGGCGCGAACTGCCCCGGGTCTACGACGGCATCTACCGCGCCTCGCTCTCCTACGGCATGACGACCGAAATGACCGGCCTTCTCGTCAAGCTTCTCGCGAGCAGCGTCGACCTCCAGGCGCAGCTGAAGCCGACCGACCGTATCGAGGCCTTCTTCTCCGCCCAGGACGAGAGCGGCCAGGCGAGCGAACAGTCGGAACTCCTCTACGTCAACGCCCATTTCGGCGACACGACCACCCGCTTCTACCGCTTCCAGGATCCGAAGGACGGCACCGTCGACTACTTTGACGCCGAGGGCCGCAGCATCCGCCAGTTCCTGCTCCGCAACCCGGTTCCGAACGGCCGCCTGACCTCGAGCTTCGGCATGCGCCGCCACCCGATCCTGCGTTATGCGCGCATGCATACCGGCACCGACTGGGCCGCCCCCCGGGGCACGCCGATCATCGCCGCCGGCAACGGCGTGGTGGAAAAGGCCGGCTGGGACAAGGGCGGCTACGGCAACCAGACGATCATCCGCCACGCCAACGGCTATGTCTCCTCCTACAACCACCAGAGCGCCATCGCCAAGGGCATCAAGCCCGGCGCCAAGGTCACCCAGGGCCAGGTCATCGGCTATGTCGGGTCGACCGGCCTTTCGACCGGCGCGCACCTGCACTACGAACTGATCGTCAACGGCAGCAAGGTCGACCCGATGAAGATCCGCCTGCCGGGCGGCAAGTCGCTCGAGGGCGACAACCTCGCCCGGTTCAAGGAGGAGCGGAACCGGATCGATGCGCTGCTCGGTTCGGGTGGCGATCCGGCCGAGGTCGCGAGCCGCTAGGGCATCGATGAAAAAATGGCGGCTCGGGGCCGCCATTTTCATGTCTGCGATGCGATCTGCCGGGTCAGGCCGCTTCGGCCTCCGCCACCGTCCGCCTGACGCGGAAGAGCAGCCGGTCGGAGCCGGCATCGACGGCGACCGCGGACCCGTCCGGGATATGCCCGCCGAGGATCTGCTCGGCCAGGGGATCCTGGACGAACTTCTGGATCGCCCGCTTCAGCGGCCGCGCCCCGTAGACCGGATCGTAGCCCTTGTCGGCCAGCCATTCGCGCGCATCCTCGCCGAGTTCGATCGTGATCTTCCGCTCGGCGAGCAGCGAGACCAGCCGCCTCATCTGGATATCGACGATCGCCCCCATTTCCGTCCGCTGCAGGCGGTGGAAGAGGATGATCTCGTCGACGCGGTTGAGGAATTCCGGCCGGAACGAGGCCTTCACCACGTCCATCACCTGTTCGCGCACCTGGTCGGTATCGGCCCCTTCCGGAAGGCCGGTGAGATATTCCGCCCCGAGATTCGAGGTCATGATGATGAGCGTGTTCTTGAAGTCGACCGTACGGCCCTGCCCGTCCGTCAGCCGCCCGTCGTCGAGCACCTGCAGGAGAACGTTGAACACGTCCGGATGCGCCTTCTCGATCTCGTCGAACAGCACGACCTGGTAGGGCTTGCGCCGGACCGATTCGGTCAGCGCCCCGCCTTCCTCGTAGCCGACATAGCCGGGAGGCGCGCCGATCAGCCGGGCGACGGAGTGCTTCTCCATGTATTCCGACATGTCGAGACGCACCATCGCCGTCTCGTCGTCGAACAGGAAGCGGGCAAGCGACTTCGTCAGCTCCGTCTTGCCGACGCCGGTCGGGCCGAGGAAGATGAACGAGCCGATCGGCCGGTTGGGATCCTGCAGCCCGGCGCGCGAGCGGCGCACCGCGCGGGAAACCGCCTGGACGGCGTCGCCCTGGCCGACGACCGACTTCGCCAGCTCATCCTCCATGCGCAGCAGCTTGTCACGCTCGCCCTCCAGCATCTTGTCGACCGGAATTCCGGTCCAGCGGGAGACGACATGGGCGATGTTGTCCGGGGTGACGACCTCCTGCACCATGGCCGTGGCGGTCGTATCCTGGGCTTCGGCGGCGGCCAGGTCCTTTTCCAGGCCCGGGATCACCCCATAGGCCAGTTCGCCGGCGCGCTGGAACTCGCCGCTGCGCTGGGCGATCGCCAGTTCGTTGCGGGCTTCGTCCAGCTGCTTCTTCAGGTCCGCGGCAAGCCCGAGCTTCTGCTTTTCTGCCTGCCACCGCGCCGTCAGCGCATCCGCCTCTTCCTGGAGGGAGGCGAGTTCGCTTTCGAGCCGGGCAAGCCGGTCGGCCGACGCCGTGTCGGTCTCCTTCTTCAGCGCTTCGCGCTCGATCTTCAGCTGGATGATGCGGCGATCCAGCTCGTCCAGTTCCTCCGGCTTGGAATCCACCTGCATGCGCAGGCGCGAGGCAGCCTCGTCCATCAGGTCGATCGCCTTGTCCGGCAGGAAGCGGTCGGTGATGTAGCGGTTGGAAAGGGTCGCAGCGGCAACCAGCGCGGAGTCGGAAATCCGCACCTTGTGGTGCTGCTCGTATTTTTCCTTCAGCCCGCGCAGGATGGAGATCGTGTCCTCCACCGTCGGCTCGTTGACCATGACGGGCTGGAACCGGCGGGCGAGCGCGGCATCCTTCTCCACGTGCTTGCGGTATTCGTCGAGCGTGGTCGCGCCGACACAATGCAGCTCGCCGCGGGCAAGGGCCGGCTTCAGGAGGTTCGACGCGTCCATCGCGCCGTCCGCCTTGCCGGCGCCGACCAGCGTGTGCATCTCGTCGATGAACAGGATGATCTCGCCGTTCTCGGCCTGGACCTCGCTCAGCACGGCCTTCAGACGTTCCTCGAACTCGCCCCGATACTTCGCGCCGGCGATCAGCGAACCCATGTCGAGCGCCATGAGCTTCTTGTCCTTGAGGCTTTCGGGCACGTCGCCGTTGACGATGCGAAGCGCAAGCCCCTCGGCGATCGCCGTCTTGCCGACCCCCGGCTCGCCGATCAGCACCGGATTGTTCTTGGTGCGGCGCGAAAGGACCTGAATGGTGCGGCGGATCTCGTCGTCACGGCCGATGACCGGATCGAGCTTGCCCTCGCGGGCCTCGGCCGTCAGGTCGCGCGCATACTTGTTCAGCGCGTCGAATCCCTGCTCGGCATTGGCGCTGTCGGCCGTGCGGCCCTTGCGAACGTCGTTGATCACCTGGTTCAGCGCCTGCGCGGTGACGCCCGCCTTCTTCAGCGTCGCGGATGTCGAGGCTGTGCTTTCGATCGCCAGCGCGAGGAGAAGTCTTTCGACCGTGACGAAACTGTCGCCGGCCTTCTTGGCGGCATCCTCGGCGGTGGTGAAGACCTTTGCGAGCGGCTGCGACAGGTAGACCTGGCCGCCACCGCCGGAAACCTTCGGCAGCTTGGCAAGCGCCGCGTCATTGGCAATGCGTGCTTCCTTGGGGTCGCCGCCGGCGCGGGTGATGAGCGAGGACGCCATGCCCTGGTCATCGTCGAGCAGCACCTTGAGCACATGCTCGGGCGTGAACTGCTGGTGCCCTTCGGACAGCGCCTGGGTCTGCGCCGACTGCAGGAAGCCGCGAACCCGTTCGGAATATTTCTCGATATTCATGTAGAACCTCCACGAATCGTTCCGCCCAATCGTAAGGCACGGAGCGATGATTGAGATTGAGCTCCCTCAAAGGCCAGCCCGTCGCCGGATTGCCCGGCGTTGAAAGTGATATGGGAGGTCGTTTTGCGGTTTTAAAGGACCCGGCCGCCTGCAAAACGAGCGGCAGCCAGCCGGGCCGGAAGATGCCTTATGCGGTCCGGAATGCGCGGTGCACCGGCCCGTGGCGCGTCAGTGGTCCACACCCTCCCCACCGACCGCGACGATGTTGAACGGAAGGCCTTCGACCGGGATGCTGCGCGTCTCCTTCAGGGTCTCCGCATCAAGAATCCTGATGCGTTGCTGGCGGGGATCGCTCACGGCGATCTCGTCGCCCATGACGGCGAGCCGCGGCCGCGGGTCACGCCAGTGGCCGTCCTTGCTGTATGCTTCGGTGACCTGCGCCGAGCCGGTCAGTTCGCCGCTCAGTATATCGAGCACATGGAGCTTGCCGTCCTCGGTGAAGATATAGGCGGTCGACGGCCTGCCGGGATCGAGCGCGAAGTCGACCCGCCGGACCGGCAGCGGCACCACGCGGTATGGCTCGCTCGACGAGGGGTCAATCACAACCACCTTGTCCTCCCCGTAATTGCCGAGGAAGAACTGCATCGACCTGCCGCCGAGGAGCGTGCCGACCTGGCCCTGCGGCATGTCCTCACCGTAGGGCAGCAATTCGGCCTTCGGCGCCTCGCGGCCGCCGTCGCGCACCACGAGCACCCCTTCCTTGCAACCGAAGGCAACGAGACCGGCGGAACTCGCCTCGCCGTGCAGTCCGGTGCAAGGGTAGACCTCCCCGACCTGCCGGCCGTCCTTGCCCAGCACCTTGA
>JAEZHO010000432.1 GCA_023416545.1 Pseudomonadota bacterium | reverse complement strand
CGGTCCTGCGGCACGGCGGAAGGACCCGGCGCGCGCAAGAGGTCGACCTTGTCCACCGTCACGCTTTCCGCGCGGAAGACGCCGCCGAGCAGCGCCGTGGGCGACCAGTCGACCCGCAGGCCGTCGATCTGCGCATAGGCGCCCTGGTCGTCCGAAAGCGTGACGGAGGCAATGCGCAGGTCGCCGCTCAGAAGGCCTTCAGGAGGGGAGAAGCTGATCTCGCGATCGGGTGTTGAGATGATTGACGCGACCCGTTCGGCGGCGATCTTGCTTCCGACCGGCGTCAATCCCAGGAAGAGCAGGATGCCAAGGGCCATGACGAGCAGGACCGCCACCGCGACAAGCGCGATCTTCACAATCCATTTCAACAGGCGAACCATCCAATCCTGCCTCTAGTTAATCGCCTCGCGGCGCACTCAGAACGATTGCCCGATCCCGGCATAGATGCCGTAGTCGCTGCCGCCGTCGTATTTCTGAAGCGGTACTGCAACGTCCAGGCGAAGCGGCCCGAACGGCGTCGCATACCGGACCCCGATTCCCGCGCCAGCACGGATATCCGAGAAATCGGGCACCATTTCGGTCGAGACCGTGCCGACGTCGATGAATGGCACGAGACCGATATTCTCGGTGATCCTGGTCCTGACTTCGAACGAGGCCGTCGCGTAGGAGCGTCCGCCGAGAGCCTCGTCAGCATCATTATAGGGCGAGATCTCCCTGAACGAATAGCCGCGAACCGATCCTCCGCCACCGGCGAAGAAGCGGCGGGTTACCGGTATGTCTGCAAGATTGTCCGCTCCGGCCAGCGTGCCGGCCGCAACCTTGCCCGCCAACACGATATTGTCCTCCGCCCCGAGCCCGAGATAGCCGGACAGCGAGCCCTCGAAGGTGGAAAAGACGGTGCCGTTGAAGAACTCGTAGGAGGGCTTTGCGCCGATTGTCGCCCAGTATCCCTCGGTCGGGTCCAGCTTGTTGTTACGCGCGTCCCGCTCGAACGCCACCGGAATGCTGAAGGTCAGGTACTTGTTTTCGCCGAAGGCGTCGTCGGCCTTGATCCAGGCGATTTCTCCGCCGGCCTTCAGGGTGTCCGTTTCGTTGAGTTCGTAGGAAAAGCCGGCCGAACCCAGGATCGTCTGCGCCTCGTAGATGTCGTCCGGCGTTTCGCTCTTGGCCACAAGGCGCGCGTCGAAGGTGGCTTCGGGCACCGGGAAGCCGGGCTTGGTAAAGATGATGCCGGCGGAATAGTCGAAGGTCGTCACGTCGGTCGTCGCACCGATGCCGGAGACCTTGCCTTCGACGCGGAGCGATTCAGCTTCCCCGAAGAGGTTCCTGTGGCCCCAGTAGCCTTCCACGCCCGCGCCATCGAGAGAGGAGTATTCGGCGCCGAAACCGAAATAGCGATGCTTGCCCTCGGAAACCTCGATCATGAGCGGGAGCGTCCCGTCGGGGGCGAGCGCGTCCGCCTCCTTGATGGTGATGCTGGAAAACACGCCGAGTTCCCGCAGGCGTTCGGAAGCCTTCTGCAACTGCTCGGGCGAATAGCGTTCGCCCCTGTCCAATCGCGAATAGCGGCGGATGAAATCCGCCTTCACGGTGCGAGATCCCTTGACCGCCACATTGCCGAAATCGGCCTCGGGGCCGCTGATGACGCCCGTCACCACGTCCACCGTCAGCGTCCGGTGGTCGGCGGTCACCTGCCGCTCCGTCAGGCGCGCAAGCGGGCGTCCCTCCGCCTTCACATCGACGAGCAGCTTCTCGCTGGCCTTGAGAATGACGCGAGACCCCGCCTCTCCACCCGGAACGAGGTCGTAGTCAGCAGGATTGCGCCCGGCGGCATCGCCTTCGAACCGAACGGAGCCCAGCGTGAAGACCGGGCCGGGCACGACGGTGACCGTCACCGGTACCGGGCGGGAGTGATCGAAGGTCGGGTTAGGAGGGAGGGCGTCGATATCCACGCCGTCGATGGCGATCTCCACCGTGCCGCCGTAGCGTGCCTCCTCGTAGAGCACCGCCACAAGCCGGTCCCGGTCTTCCCTGGCCTTGATGACGATGCCGAGATCGCCGGATACCGGCTGCTTTTCGTCGTTGACGAGCGTCGTGGCGTTTTCCAGGCGCTTGGCGAGATCCCGGTCGGCGTCGCCGGTGGACAGCGTGGCGTCGTAGCGGACGGGATTGATGACCTCGACGGTCTCCTCGTCGGAGCCGAACAGATTGAGGCCGAACAGCTTGAAGGCATGAGCCGGCGAGACGGACAGCAGGCCGATCACGACCGCCGAGGCCGTGAACGTCGCCACTCGCCCTGGGAAGCAGGCGCCGGCTGCCTCGCTAACTGGTTTACGCATGCGCACTATCGGGTTTTGCCTTCCGAGCGGTCTATCAAGCGTCAAGCTCGCTCTTTTAGCGGCTAAAGCCGTGGCCGAACACCTCTTTTGATGTTTCAGCATTTGTTTTCAAAAGAAAAGCCCCGGAGCTTGCTCCGGGGCCACATTCGCCAGATGGGGGGCTTAATAGCGACGCGGGCAGTCGTCGATGTAACGGCGGCCGTAGCGGTCACGATAGTAGCACTGGCCGGGCTGTTCGGCGACGGAGCCGATCACGGCGCCGGAAACGCCACCGATCGCGGCGCCCACCGCGGCACCCCGGACATTGCCTGTCGCCAAGCCGCCGATCACGGCACCGGTGCCGGCCCCGATGGCGGCGCCCTGTTCAGTCTGCGTGCAACTTGCCAGCATCAAGCCCGTCAGCACGAGTGCGAGTGCTTTTTTCATGGTCTCTCTCCCAAAATTCAAGTTCGTACTGCCGCTGGCAGCGACGCTTCTGCGTGGCCTGTGCGCAGCGTATCCCAGAGAACAATAGATCGGTCGACGCCGATGTCCATACGCCGGGACGGGCAACGGCGGAATCTTTCATTCCCCGTCCCGTGGGAGCATTTTCGCGGGGCGTTCGGAGGGCTTTAGGAAAAATACGCGTCCACGGGAAGGCAGGGTTGATCGGCCCGCCAAAAAGGCAAATGATGCGGGTGTGTCTGGAGGAGGCACGAGGAGGAGCACTATGGCAAAAGTGACGCTGACGGTGAATGGCCGTACGGTGAGCGGCGATTGTGACGACCGCATGCTTCTGGTCCATTTCATCCGGGAGAAACTGGGGCTGACGGGCACGCATGTCGGATGCGACACCACCCAGTGCGGTGCATGCGTGGTCCACATGGACGGCAAGTCCGTCAAGAGCTGCTCCATCCTCGCCGTCCAGGCGGCAGGCTCCAGCGTCACGACGATCGAGGGGGTCTCCGCTCCCGGCGCGCTTCACCCCGTCCAGGCAGCCTTCAAGGAGCACCATGGCCTGCAATGCGGCTTCTGTACGCCCGGCATGGTGATGACCGCCGTGGACATGATCAGCCGTCATGGCGGGACCCTCGACGAGGCGACAGTGCGTCGCGAGCTCGAGGGCAATATCTGTCGGTGCACGGGATATCACAACATCGTCAAGGCAGTGCTGTCGGCGAATGCCGAGATCCACGCCGGCCGGCAGGCCGCCGAGTAAGGGGCGAAGGCAGGAGCGACGGTCAGCCGCTCCGCGGCCGGTCTGAAGACGCTTCCGCCATTCGCCAGTTCCGCTGTTCGCTCATTTCTGGAGGAGATGAAAATGGGTGTTGAAGGAATTGGTGCACGCGTCACCCGCAAGGAGGACAAACGCTTCCTCACCGGCAAGGGCCGGTACACGGACGACATGTCGGTTCCGGGAATGAAGTACGCGTGCTTTGTACGCAGCCCCTACGCCCATGCAAGAATACGCGGCATCGACGTCTCTCCGGCCAAGGCCATGCCGGGCGTCATCGACGTTCTGGAGGGCAAGGCGTTGCAGGCCGACGGCATCGGCAACCTGATCTGCGGTTGGATGATCCACTCCCGGGACGGTTCTCCGATGAACATAGGGGCCTGGCGGCCGCTCGCGCACGAAACCGTCCGCTATGTCGGCGATGCGGTCGCCATCGTCGTTGCCGATTCCTCCGCCGAGGCGCGCGACGCGGCCGAAGCGGTGGTCGTGGACTACGAGGAGCTTCCGGCCGTGACGGAGGCGGTTGCCGCGCTGGAAGCCGGCGCGCCGCAGATCCATCCCGAAGCGCCGGGCAACCTGATCTTCGACTGGGAGATCGGCGACAGCGCCGAGACGGACCGCGCGATCGCAACGGCCGCCCATGTCACCGAGATCGAGCTCCACAACAACCGGCTCTCCCCCAACCCGATGGAGCCGCGTGCGACGCTCGGGATCTACGACGCCGCCGAGGATCACTTCACGTGCTACACGACGAGCCAGAACCCGCATGTGGCGCGGCTCGTCATGAGCGCCTTCTACAATGTCGCGCCGGAAAACAAGCTGAGGGTCATCGCCCCCGATGTCGGCGGCGGCTTCGGCTCGAAGATCTACATCTATCCGGAGGAAATCGTCTGTCTCTGGGCGTCGAAGAAGACCGGCGTCCCGGTCAAGTGGACGTCGGATCGCACGGAAGCCTTCCTCACCGATGCGCACGGCCGCGACCATGTTTCGAAGGTCAAGATGGCGTTCGATGCCGATCATCGCATCATCGGCCTGAAGGTCGACACGATCGCCAATCTCGGCGCCTACATGTCGCTCTTTTCCTCTGCCGTGCCGACCTATCTCTATGCGACGCTGCTCTCCGGGCAGTACGCCATCCCGTCCATCCACGCCAATGTCCGCACGGTCTATACGAATACGGTGCCCGTCGATGCGTATCGCGGGGCCGGGCGACCGGAGGCGACCTACCTCCTGGAGCGGACGATGGAGACGGCCGCACGGGAACTCGGCATCTCTCCCGCCGAGTTGCGCCGCAAGAACTTCATCCGCACGTTCCCCCACCAGACGCCGGTGATCATGAACTATGACGCCGGCGACTACGAGGCGTCGCTGAACGCTGCCATGGAGGCGGCCGACTGGGATGGCTTCCCGGCCCGGCGGGACGAGGCCGAAGCGCGTGGCCGGCGGCGCGGTATCGGCATGAGCTGCTATATCGAGGCCTGCGGCATTGCGCCCTCGGCTGCCGTCGGCTCGCTGGGTGCCGGTGTCGGCCTGTGGGAATCGGCGGAAGTGCGGGTGAACGCGGTCGGGACCATCGAGGTTCTTACCGGCTCGCACAGCCACGGCCAGGGTCACGAGACGACCTTCGCGCAGCTGGTGGCGGAGCGCCTCGGCGTTCCGATCGACAGCGTCAACATCGTCCACGGCGATACGGACAAGGTCCAGATGGGGATGGGAACCTACGGCTCCCGTTCCGGGGCCGTCGGCATGTCCGCCGTCGTCAAGGCGCTGGAGAAGGTCGAGACGAAAGCGAAGAAGATCGCTGCCCACCTGATGGAGGCGGACGACAGCGACATCGTCATCGAGAACGGCGAACTGAAGGTGGCCGGCACCGACAAGACGCTTCCCTGGTTCCAGGTGGCGCTGGCTGCCTATACCGCCCACAATCTGCCGTCCGGGATGGAGCCCGGCCTGAAGGAAACGGCTTTCTACGATCCCGCCAACTTCACCTTCCCGGCCGGCTGCTACATCGCCGAAGTGGAGATCGATCCCGAGACGGGCAAGACCGAAATCATACAGTTCGTCGCGGCCGACGATTTCGGCAATATCATCAACCCGCTGATCGTCGAGGGCCAGGTGCACGGGGGACTGGCGCAGGGGATCGGCCAGGCGTTGCTGGAGGAAGTGCACTACGACCGGGACAGCGGCCAGCTGCTGACCGCGAGCTACATGGATTACGCCATGCCGCGGGCGGACGACCTGCCCTCGTTCAGCGTCTCGCACCAGAACACGCCCTGCCCGAGCAATCCGCTCGGCATCAAGGGCTGCGGCGAGGCGGGAGCGATCGGTTCCCCGCCGGCGCTCATCAATGCCATCACGGATGCAATCGGCAACAACAGCCTGACCATGCCGGCCACGCCCATGAAAGTGTGGCGGGCCATCCACGCGCAGAACTGAGGAGGATCGGACATGTATGCAACGAGCTATCACCGCGCCTCCTCCGTCGAGGACGCCGTCAAGCTGAAGGGCCAGCATGAGGAAGGGCGTTACCTTTCCGGAGGGATGACACTGATCGCCACGATGAAGCAACGGCTGGCGGCGCCATCGGACCTGATCGACCTGCGTCACATTCCCGATCTAAAGGGGGTTTCCATCGATGGCGGGAATGTCCGGATCGGGGCCGGGACGCCCCATGCGGATGTCGCCGCCTCGTCGCTCCTGCGATCGGTCTGTCCGGCGATTTGCGACCTCGCCGGCATGATCGGCGATCCGCATGTCCGCCACATGGGAACGCTCGGCGGCTCGATTGCCAACAACGATCCGGCCGCCGACTATCCGGCCGCGATCCTGGCGCTCGGGGCGACGATCATCACCGATCGGCGCTGGATCGCTGCCGACGAGTTCTTCGCGGGCCTGTTCGAAACGGCGCTCGAGGAGGGCGAGATGGTGACCGCGGTGACCTTCGAGGCGCCGGAGAAGGCAGGCTACGCAAAGTTTGCAAATCCCGCCTCGCGCTTTGCCCTCGTGGGCGTATTCGTGGCGAGGAAAGCCGAGGATGTGCGGGTTGCGGTGACCGGCGCGGGGGCCAACGGCGTCTTCCGCCACACGGGAATGGAAGAGGGGCTTTCGTCATCCTGGTCGCCCGAAGCCGTCGGGGATGCCGAAGTCGAACCGGCAGACATGCTCTCCGACATGCATGCCGACGCGCACTACCGGGCGAATCTCGTCCGCGTGATGGCGAAGCGTGCGGTGATGGCGGCAGGGTGAGAAGGCAAGGCCGGCATTTGTCTCTCCGCTTGATGTGGATCAAATCCGGGTGAGCCGGATCAGATACCTGTGACGCCGGGACCGGTCGAAAGAACGTCCAATTGCCGCAGTCTGGATTAATTCCAATCTACGGGGTTGACGGGGCGCGAGCGAGAAACCAAAACCGTTGCAAGGTTCTGGAGTTTGACATGGATTTCGAGGCATTTTTCAAGAGCGAACTGGAGGGTCTTCATCAGGAAGGCCGGTATCGCGTGTTCGCCGATCTCGAGCGGCATCGCGGCAGTTTTCCGCGCGCCACGCGTCATACTCCTGACGGCCCGAAGGAAGTCACCGTATGGTGCTCCAACGACTATCTCGGCATGGGCCAGCATCCGGCCGTGATCGCCGCCATGCATGAGGCGATCGATCACTGTGGCGCGGGTGCGGGAGGCACCCGGAATATTTCTGGCACCACCCACTACCATGTTCTTCTCGAGCAGGAACTTGCCGATCTGCACGGCAAGGAGTCGGCGCTCGTCTTCACGTCGGGATATATTTCCAACTGGGCAACGCTCGGTACGCTCGGCCAGAAGATTCCGGGCCTGATCATCTTCTCGGACGCGCTGAACCACGCCTCGATGATCGAGGGCATCCGCTACGGCAAGTGCGAGCGGGTGATCTGGAAGCATAACGATCTCGAGGACCTGGAAGCAAAGCTTGCGGCGGCCGATCCCAAGGCGCCGAAACTGATCGCGTTTGAATCCGTCTACTCGATGGATGGCGACATCTCCCCCATCAAGGAGATCTGCGATCTCGCCGACAAGTACGGCGCCATGACCTATTTGGACGAGGTTCATGCGGTCGGCATGTACGGCCCGCGCGGCGGCGGCATTGCCGAGCGCGAAGGCCTGATGGACCGGCTGACGATCATCGAGGGTACGCTCGGCAAGGCGTTCGGCGTGATGGGCGGCTATATCGCCGCGTCCGCCGCTCTTTGCGACTTCATCCGCTCCTTCGCTTCCGGCTTCATCTTCACGACGGCCCTGCCGCCGACGCTGGCTGCCGGCGCGACCGCCTCGATCCGCCATCTCAAGGCGAGCCCGTTCGAGCGCATCCGCCACCAGGATCGCGTCAAGAAGCTGCGTTCGCTGCTCGATGCGCGCGGAATCCCGCACATGAACAATCCGAGCCACATCGTCCCGATCATGGTCGGCGACGCGGCCAAGTGCAAATGGATCTCCGACATCCTGCTCGATTCGTTCGACATCTACGTGCAGCCGATCAACTACCCGACGGTGCCGCGCAAGACGGAGCGTCTGCGCATCACCCCGACGCCGCTGCATACGGACGGCGATCTCGAGCGTCTCGTCGAAGGCGTGCACCAGCTCTGGTCGCGCTGCGCGCTCGCTCGCGCGGTCGCCTGAGGCTCACCGAAAGATTACCAAGTCCCAATGGCCGCTCACGCGGCCATTGTTCGTTTGGAGACCATCGCCGCCGCCCGTCTGCGGGCTTCCGCGTCCGCCTCGAAGACCTCTTCGATGGAGCCGGCGGCGGGATGAGCGACCATTGCCTCCATGACCTCCTCGGCAACGTCCGCCATCGCCAGGAAGCCGATCCGACCGGCGCAGAAGGCATCGAAGGCAACTTCCTCGGCGGCATTCATCACCGCACCCTGGACGCCGCCGCGCTCCAGCGCCGTGCGTGCCAGCCGCAGGGCCGGGAAGCGCACCTCGTCAGGAGCCTCGAAATCGAGCTTCGCGAGCTTGGCGAAATCGAGCCGGTCGACGTTCAGCATCGGCCGGTCCGGATAGGCGAGCGCATAGCCGATTGCCGTGCGCATGTCCGGCGCGCCGAGCTGGGCAAGAACCGAGCCATCCGTGTAGCCCACCATGGAATGGATGATCGACTGCGGGTGGACGATGACCTCGATCTGCTCCGGCCGCAGGTCGAAGAGGTGCTTTGCCTCGATCATCTCCAGCGCCTTGTTGAACATGGAGGCGCTGCCGATCGATATCTTCAGGCCCATGGACCAGTTGGGATGCGCCCTGGCGACATCCGCCGTGACGTCCGCCATCTGTTCCCTTGACCATGTGCGGAAGGGCCCTCCGGACGCGGTCAGGATGATGCGCTCTACCGCATGATGCTGGTCGTCCTCCAGGGACTGGAAGATGGCGCTGTGCTCGCTGTCGACCGGGATCAGGCGGCCGCCGCCCTTCCTCACGGCGTGCACGAAAAGATCGCCGGCCGATACCAGGCACTCCTTGTTGGCAAGCGCGATATCGGCGCCCCGTTCTGCCGCGGCAAGCGTCGGCGCCAGTCCGGCTGTCCCGACGATCGCTGCCATGACCCAGTCGGCTTCGGCGGCGGCGGCTTCCACCACCGCGTTTCGGCCGGCTGCGGCCTCGATCCCGGTTCCGGAAAGTGCCGCCTTCAGTTCCGCGTATCTTGCCTCGTCGGCGGTCACGGCGGTTTTTGCCCCGAACGCCTTCGCCTGCCGTGCAAGCAGCTCGATATTGCGGTTGCCGGTAAGGGCAACCAGGTCGAATGCGTCCCGCCCGCCCAGCTGCCCGACGACATCGAGCGTGTTGACGCCGATCGATCCGGTCGAGCCGAGAATGGAGATGCGGCGCTTAGCGCCGGAGCCGATTGCCATTGTCATTTTTCCCGCAGATGATCTCGTGGTGGTCTACAGGCCCGGGATGAACGTCACAAGGGTGAGCCTCGACTGACGAAACTGCTATCGGCCGCACCTTGATCCCGGCCACCGTTCACACGAAGTAAGGGACATGGATCAGCAGGACAGAATGCAGACCACATGCGTCATCGCCGGAGCCGGTCCCGCCGGGCTGATGCTCGGATACCTCCTTGCGCGGGCCGGCGTCGATGTGGTTGTCGTCGAGAAGCACGCGGACTTCCTGCGCGATTTTCGCGGCGACACCATCCATCCCTCGACGCTGGAAGTGATGCATGAACTGGGGCTGGCGGAGGAGTTCCTGGCGCTGCCGCATACGCGCGCGCCGAAGCTTTCGGCGGAGATCGGCGGGCGCAACGTGACGATCGCGGATTTCTCCCGCCTGCCGGTGAGGAACCGGTTCATCGCTTTCATGCCGCAATGGGATTTCCTCGACTTCCTCGCACGCAAGGCAGGTGCGTTTGCGAACTTCCGGCTTGTGATGCCCGCGAGGGTCGTCGACCTGATCGAGGATGGAGGTCGCGTCGTCGGGCTTCGCGTCGAGACGGAAAAGGGCATCACGGAGATCCGCTCGCAACTCGTGGTCGGGGCCGACGGCCGCAATTCGGTCGTGCGGCGGGAAGCCGGGCTCGAGGTCGAAAACCTCGGCGTGCCGAGCGAGGTGCTCTGGATGAAGCTCAGCCGGCAGCCGGGAGATCCGGTCGAGGTCATGGGGCACGCCGGTCCGCGGCAGGGATTGGTGCTGATCAACCGCGGCGATTACTGGCAGTGCGGCTATGTCGTTCGCAAGGGGACGTATGCCGAGATCAGGGAAGACGGGATCGAAGCATTCCGGCAGATGGTGCGGGAGATTTCCCCGCTGCCGCCCGATCGCCTGGACGAAATCGAAAGCTTCGAGGACGTCAGCCTGCTCACCGTCCGCATCGATCGCCTGAAGCAATGGTGGCGGCCGGGGCTGCTGTGCATCGGCGACGCCGCCCATGCAATGTCGCCGATCGGCGGGGTCGGGGTAAACCTTGCCATCCAGGACGCCGTGGCGACGGCCAATATCCTTGCCCGGCCGCTTCGCGAAGGCCGGTTGGCCGATGCCGACCTCGCGGCCGTCCAGCAGCGGCGCAGTTTCCCGACCAGGGCGACCCAGAAGCTCCAGGTGATGATGCGCAGCAGCCGGCGGAAGGATGAGGGCGACACGGAAAGGCGAAAGGGCCCGCCCGCCTTCATCCGCGGCATCGCCCGCTGGCCGGTCCTTGCCCATCTGGCCGGCCGGCTGATCGGTCTCGGATTTCGCATGGAGCACGTCCGGACCAGCCGGTAGGCAAGCTCGGCACTGGCCCGATGGCGTTACTACCTGGCATTCAATCGGCGCCCGGAAGCGGAATTATTTGGGTAAATCCTGGCTCGCCCGCGACGCGACGTAACACAACATTAACCGTGTTGCATAAGTATAGTCAGGTAATGTCGTAAAAGTTCCGGTTTCAACCTTCTCGTATTGATCGGCAAGGCCATTCCATGCTGCCGCAGACCAAGGACAAGCCTCCCGCTGCGGCAACGCCCCGCACCATGAAGATCGTCACCGAGGGCATCGGCAGCGAACTGGACCGGTTCAGCGCCGACAATGCCAGCGTCGTGAAACAGATCCGGCTTCTGGCGATCAACGCGCTGATCGAGGCCGCAAGGGCCGGCGATACCGGAAAAGGCTTCGCCGTCGTCGCCAACGAGGTGCAACGGCTTGCGCAGACTGCCACGGAGATTGCCGAGAAGTTCGAATCGCGGGTTCTCGGTCGTATCGGCCTCGGTCGCAGCATGGCGGATTCGCTGGTCGTCGAGATGGAGGGTGTCCGGCTTACCGACCTCGCACAGACGCTGGTGCAGCTGATCGTCCGAAACCTCTTCGAACGCACGGCCGACGTGCGCTGGTGGGCAACGGACTCCGCGCTCTGGCAGGCCCTTTCCGGCGATGACGCCGAGACCCGCGCCTTCGCCTCCGAGCGGCTCGGCGTGATCAACCGCTTCTACACCGTCTATCTCGACCTGGTGCTGACCGATCTGGACGGTCGCGTCGTCGCCTCCGCCAACCCCGCGTTCCAGAGGCGGATCGCTGGTTCCATCGTCGCATCCGAACCATGGTTCACGACCGCGAGGCGGTGTGGATCCGGCGACGACTATATCGTCGACGACGTCAAGCCGAGCAGCCTGCACGACGGGCGAAACGCCCTGGTCTATGCGACCGGCGTCAGGGCAGGCGGCAAGCTGGACGGAGAACTCATCGGAACGCTCGGGGTCTATTTCGACTGGCAGATGCAGGGCCAGGCGATCGTCGAGAAGGAAGCGAACCTTCCGCCGCAGGTGGCCGAGAAGACGACGATCATGCTCGTCGATAGCAGCAGCAAGGTCATCGCCACCACGCATCCTTCACTGCTCTTCACCCATTACGCCCTGCAGAAGAAGGCCGGAGAGGACAAGGGCAGCTACTACGATCGCAACGGCGCGATCGTCGCCTTCGCAAGGACCCTCGGCTACGAGGACTATGACGGCCTCGGCTGGTACGGCGTCGTCGTGCAGGAGACCGAGAGCGACGACCTGATCCGCGCGGCGCTCGACCTCGGATAATACCACAGTCCACCCGTGAACGACCGGCACTCACGACAATGCCGGAGCGACGTCTCGACGGAGCGCCGGCGATGTGGCAAGGCTGGGCCTTTGCCAGAGCCTGCCGGAGCAAGACATGACGCAGACGTCCCAGAACCGAACTTTCGTCTTCGAGCCGGCGCCGGTGCCGTCGCTTCCGGTCGCGGGACGCGATGCGCTCTTCCCGATCCACCGTATCTACTGCGTCGGACGCAATTTCGCCGATCACGCCGTCGAGATGGGACACGATCCGGACAAGGAGCCGCCCTTCTTCTTCCAGAAGAACCCGGACACGATCGTCCCCGTGGGGCAGGACTTCCCCTATCCGGCCATGTCCAGCGATGTCCATCACGAGGTCGAACTGGTGGTGGCGCTCACAAAGGGCGGGCGCGACATCCCTGTCGAGCGTGCTCTCGATTGCGTCTACGGCTATGCGGTCGGCCTCGACATGACCCGGCGCGATCTTCAGGGTGAGGCCAAGAAGCTCGGCCGCCCGTGGGAAACCGGCAAGGCCTTCGAGGCTTCGGCTCCCTGTGGTCCCCTTCATCCGGTCGTCGATATCGGACATCCGGTTCGGGGGGCGATCTGGCTGAAGGTGAACGGCGAAATCCGCCAGAACGGCGACCTCAACCAGATGATCTGGAAGGTGCCGGAAATGATCGCCTACCTCTCGCGCCTGTTCGAGCTGAAGGCAGGCGACCTCATCTTCGCCGGCACACCCCCGGGCGTGGGCGCCGTTTCGCGGGGCGACGAGATGAGCGGATACGTGGAAGGTCTGGGCGAGATACGCTTCCGGGTGGTGTGATTTAGAGGGGAATGGTGATCCCGGCGCGATTCGAACGCGCGACCCCCAGATTAGGAATCTGGTGCTCTATCCTGCTGAGCTACGGGACCATTGCCAGCATCCATACAAAAGCCGTCCGCCGAAGCCAAGCCCTTTCGTC
>JAEZHO010000412.1 GCA_023416545.1 Pseudomonadota bacterium | reverse complement strand
CGATCGACCCGCCGACCGTCACCATGTCCTTCATCGTCAACGACAGCCCGCTTGCCGGCACCGAAGGCGACAAGGTGACGAGCCGCGTCATCCGCGACCGTCTGTTCAAGGAAGCCGAAGGCAATGTCGCGCTGAAGATCGAGGAATCCGCCGACAAGGATTCCTTCTATGTTTCCGGCCGCGGCGAGCTTCAGCTGGCCGTCCTGATCGAAAACATGCGCCGCGAAGGCTTCGAGCTGGCCGTGTCGCGTCCGCGCGTCGTCATGCACAAGGACGAGGCGACCGGCCAGATGATGGAGCCGATCGAGGAAGTCGTCATCGACGTCGATGAAGAGCATTCCGGCGTCGTCGTGCAGAAGATGTCCGAGCGCAAGGCCGAGATGGTCGAGCTTCGCCCGTCCGGCGGCAACCGCGTCCGCCTTCGCTTCTACGCCCCGACCCGCGGCCTGATCGGCTATCAGTCGGAGCTTCTGACCGATACACGCGGCACGGCAGTCATGAACCGGCTCTTCCACGAGTACCAGCCCTACAAGGGCGAGATTGGCGGCCGTGTGAACGGCGTGCTGCTCTCCAACGAGTCCGGTGAAGCGGTGGCCTATGCCCTGTTCAACCTCGAGGACCGCGGCCCGATGATCATCGACGCCGGCGAGAAGGTCTATGAGGGCATGATCATCGGCATCCACAGCCGCGCCAACGCCCTCGACGTGAACGTGCTGAAGGGCAAGAAGCTCACCAACATCCGTGCCGCAGGCAAGGACGACGCCGTGAAGCTCACGCCGCCGATCAAGTTCACGCTGGAACGCGCGCTCTCCTGGATCCAGGACGACGAACTGGTCGAAGTGACGCCGAAGTCGATCCGGCTTCGCAAGCTCTACCTCGATCCGAACGATCGCAAGCGCTTCGAAAAGGCCAAAATGGCCGGCTGACAAGAGACCCTGAAAAACCCGGCGATCCGCCGGGTTTTTCTTTTGTGTCTTTAATCCGGACACCCTTGTTCCAAGCGTAAAAAAAGCGTTAACTTCGTCCCAAGGGCGCCAGAACCATTGCTGGGGACTGGCGTTCTGACTCTGTATGACATCTCGCGAAGCCCGATGATTGGGTCCAGAGTAGCGTTATGAAGACGTTGTCGATCGATGTGCGGCGAGCGGAGCCGCAAGATGCGTGCGCGATAGCGGACACGCACCGTGCCGCGTGGAGCCAGGCCTATGCCGGCCTGATCCCGCACAAGCCGCTCGTCCAGATGCTGGAGCGTCGGGGCGAGGCCTGGTGGCGGAAGGCGACGCGCGGATCCGCGACGCTTCTGGTGCTGGATGTCGCCGGAACGATTGCGGGTTACGCCACGATAGGGCTGAACCGCGCCAAGGCGCTCCCCTATGATGGCGAAGTCTACGAGATCTATCTCCGCCCGGAATTCCAGGGCATCGGACTTGGCCGCCGCCTGTTCGGCGAGAGCCGGCGTCTCCTGAAGTCGCTGGGCTGCGACGGGCTCGTGGTCTGGTGCCTGGAGGACAGCGAGCATGCCACGCGCTTCTTCCGCCGTCATGGGGGCCTCGACATGGTCGAGGGCATGGAAGACTTCGGCGGGACGTCGTTGCGCAAGATCGGGTTCGTCTGGCCTCGATGAACGAGGCGCCCGGGCGCGGCCACCCCCAAAGCCTTGTTGCCTTGCAGCATAATTCCCAGTATCGAGGCGCATCGTCACACCTCATCGGGGAGAAGAATGCGTATCGATGCGATTTCCATAGGGAAGAACCCGCCTGACGACGTCAACGTCATCGTCGAAGTGCCGGTTGGCGGTCACCCCATCAAGTACGAGATGGACAAGGAAGCCGGTGCGCTGATCGTCGACCGTTTCCTCTACACCCCGATGACCTATCCGGGGAATTATGGCTTCGTGCCGCACACGCTTTCTGAGGACGGCGACCCGATCGACGTCCTGATCTGCAATACGCGCCCCCTCGTTCCGGGCTGCGTCATCAACGTCCGTCCCATCGGCGTCATGGTCATGGAAGACGACGGCGGCCAGGACGAGAAGATCATCGCCGTTCCGGTGCCCAAGCTGACGCGCCGCTACGACAAGATCGAGAACTACTCGGACCTGCCGGAAATCACCCTCAAGCAGATCGAGCACTTCTTCGAGCATTACAAGGATCTGGAGCCCGGCAAGTGGGTGAAGATCGGCGGCTGGCAGGATGTCAACGTGGCCAAGAAGCTGATTGTCGAGGCGATCGAGCGCTACAAGGGTTCCAAGACGTAAATCAGGACCCGAGCAGGGTCTTCAGTCGGGATGCCAAATCCTCCGGGTCGCCATCGATCCGGAGGATTTTTTTACGCGCGGTCTCGCCGCTGAGAATGGAGAAGGCGCTCTTCGGAAGGCGGAGCGATTTGGCAAGCAGCTCGACAAGCGCCTTGTTGGCCTTGCCGCCCTCGGCGACGGCGGTCACGCGCGCCTTCAGGTAGGTCGTGCCATCGTCAGAGGTCTCGGCGCCCTCGATCCCGTTTCGACCGCCGCCCGGCGTCAGGCGCACCGAGAGGCGGACATGGTCGTCATGAAGGCTGTAGGGCAGCCTCAAGCAAACATCGGGTAGATGCTGGTCCATAGCAGCGACCGCAGGAAGAAGATGATCAGCAGGACGATGATCGGCGAGATGTCGATGCCGCCCAGATCCGGCATGATGCGGCGGATCGGGCGCAGCACCGGTTCCGTCACGTTGTAGAGGAAGGTGCCGATGGCGTTGACGAACTGGTTGCGGGAATTGATCACGTTGAAGGCATAGAGCCAGGAGAAAATGGCGCTGGCGATCAAGATCCAGGTGTAGAGGTTCAGGGCCAGGTCAATCGTCTGAAACAGCGCGAGCATTCAGGTCTCCATTTCGAGTTGACAGACATGTAGACATTGGGGGACTAACGGGCAAGTACCGCGCCGGCAGGGTGGCCGAATCATGTTTAACGGTGCCGGATAGCGCTCATTCCTGGAAAGCTCGTTGCCGATGTCGACTTCCATGCCCGGTGATCGGTTTGCGGCCTTCCGGCATGCATCCTATGCCCGCTTCTTCACCGCCCGTTTCCTTGCCGCCTTCGCCATCCAGATCATCAGCGTGTCGGTCGGCTGGCAGATGTACGACCAGACCGGAAGCGCGCTCTACCTGGGCCTGATCGGCCTCTTCCAGTTCCTGCCCTCGCTGCTCCTGATCCTGGTGACGGGCTCCGTCGCGGACCGCTACAACCGGCGGGCGATCGTCGCGATATGCCTCGCCGTCGGGTCCGCCTGCGCACTTGCGCTTCTGGTCCTCACCAATGCCGGTCTCTTCATTCCCTGGGTGGTTTTCC